>JAGAEH010000097.1 GCA_017613225.1 Lachnospiraceae bacterium | reverse complement strand
CAGCGCGCGGTTGCCAAGCGCCGGGTTCTCTTCCTTCGGCAGATCAAAGTATCCGATCTGCTTATCGGCACCGATATCCAGCGTGCGGATGACCACCTCGCGGCCGCCCATATCGCTCAGGGCCTTTTTGTAGGCCTCAAACTGGTAATCCTCGGTGGGATAATCATCACAGTTGAGATAGAGGAACTCGGAGCGGAACAGGCCGACGCCGCCGGCATCGTTGGCCAGAACGGCGGGCACGTCATCCGGCGAGCCGATGTTGCAGTAAACCCGGATGGACCGGCCATCCTTCGTCTCATTGGGCAGACCCTTGAGCTGCTCGAGCATCTCGCGCATCTTCCGCTGCTCTTCCATCTTCCGGAGCAGGGTGGCGCGGGCTTCGGGATCCGCATCGATCACAACCGCGCCGGTGCTGCCGTCGATGATCACCTCGCGGCCCTCGAACTCGGGTTTCAGCTGATCACCGACGCCGATGATCGCCGGAATCCCCATGGTGCGGGCGAGGATGGCGGTGTGGCTGGAGCCGGAGCCGCCCTCCGTCACAAAGCCGAGGATCTTGCTCTTGTCCAGCTGAACAGTTTCGCTGGGCGCGAGATCGTCCGCGGCAAGTCTGACCGGTACGGGGGAATCGATGCCGCCCTGGACCACCCCGGTGAGGCAGGCGATGATCCGGCCGGACACATCCTTCACATCCGCGGCCCTGGCCTGGAAATAAGCATCCTCCATGGCGGCGAACATCTCGGCGAACTGCGCCGCCGTATCCATGACGGCCGCCTCGGCGTTCAGAAGATTCTCCTGAATGGCTGTCTGAATCGCCTCCTCATACTCCATGTCCTCGGCCATCATCTGGTGGGTTTCAAAGAGCAGCGCGGCTTCATCGCCCGCTTCCGCACGGGCCTTTTCAGCCAGCTCGCCCAGCTGGTCAATGGCCTTGCCCTGCGCGGCCTTGAAGCGCTCCCACTCGGCGCCGGCATCCTCCACCTCGTAGCGGCGAATGGTGCTCTTGGCGCGCTGATAGAAATACAGGGGGCCAATGGCGACTCCCGTGGAGACACCTTTACCCTGAACTGAAATCATGGATCCTCCTCCTATTACTCACAGTATCGAAAACAGACGGCTGTCATTACGGGCAGCCGTCTGCGTCAGCAGGCATTACAGATTCGCCTTGAAGAAATCCTCAATGGCGGCGGCGGCGGTCTCTTCGTCCGCGCCCTCAATCGTGACCTTCACGGTGTCACCCTGCTTGATGCCCATTCCCATCAGGGCCATCAGCTTCAGGGCATTGACGGATTTTTCGCCCTTGGCCACCGTGACGGTGGAGGCGTACTTCTTGATCTCCTTGACCAGGACGCCGGCGGGACGGGCATGGATGCCCACGGGATCGGTGATGGTGTACTCAAAGCTCTTCATAGAAAATTTCCTCCTTATTTACTTCCGCTGACGCGGAGCATTTTCTTACTTCGCGCCGCATTCGACGCCTTCCAGATCGTCCGAGTTGGTCAGCAGGACCGCCACCGTGTCGCTGTAACCGGCGGCCTTGATCTTCGCGCGGTCAAAGCGGATCAGGGGCTGGCCGGCCCTGACTTCGTCGCCTTCCTTCACCAGGCAGGTGAAGCCGTCGCCCTTCATATTGACCGTGTCCACGCCCACATGGATCAGCATCTCCATCCCGTTGGACTCAACGCCGACCGCATGCTGGCTTTCGGCAACGGAGGAGATGGTGCCGTCAAAGGGCGCGACCACCAGCTCCGCCTCGGGCTGAATGCCGACGCCGTCGCCCAGCACACCGGAGGCAAAGGTTTCATCCGGAATATCCTCCCGGGCGATCACGGTGCCCTTCACAGGCTGCAGCACCTGACCGGCCGCGCAGCGGATGACGCTGACGGTCGGGACTTCCAGCGCGGCAGGAGCCGCGGGCGCTTCGGGCGCCTTCTGGGCCGCGGCGGGCTCCTCTTCCTTCCAGAGGAACCAGGTCAGCGCAAAGGCGACGCCGGAGGCGACGAGCAGCTCCAGGATGTACATCACGGTATTGTTGACCGCCGGGATGCCGGGGATACCGGTCACGCCGTAGGTGGTGGCACCGAAGGGAACCACCTCGCCGGCCGCATTGGTGCCGGTCAGGAAGGTCGCGAAGAACGCACCGACGGCACCGCCGACCATACCGCAGATGAAGGGCTTCATGAAGCGGTAGTTGATACCGAAGATGGCGGGCTCGGTGATACCCAGGGACGCCGACAGCGAGGAGGGCAGGGCCACGGACTTGGTCTTCTGGTTATGCACCTTCAGGGCGACCGCAAGGCAGGCGCCGAACTGCGCGAAGTTGGCCGCGGACGCGATGGGCATCCAGGTGTTGACGCCGGTCTGGGCAATCATGCCGGCCTCGATGACGTTGTACATATGGTGCAGGCCCATGACGACGGTGAAGGGATAGATGGCGCCCATGATGGCGGCGCCGATGCCGTGACCGACCGTGATGAGCCATCTTGCCCCATCGAGCACCCAGTTCTCCAGGATGGCGAAGATGGGGCCGATGATCAGGAACGCCGCGAAGGCCGTGACCAGCACCGTGCAGAGCGGCGTCACGAACAGATCGATCATCTCCGGGACGTGCTTATGCAGCATCTTCTCCAGGAGACACATGAACCAGACGGCCAGGATGACGGGGATCACGTGGCCCTGATAGCCGACCTGCGAGATGCCGATGCCGCCGATCAGGTTCCATTTCTGGATGCCGCCGACATCCTCGACGGTATGACTGGTCTTGATGTTCTCCCAGACCGTGTCGGAGAGGCTGATGTTCTCTTCCCCGCGAGCGATCGTGGGCATATTGTTGAGCAGGGAGGGAGAAATCTTCCCGTCCGGCTCGGTGCCGTCAAAGGTATCCAGGGTGGTCAGATAGGCGTCCAGGCCGCCTCCCGGCAGGAGGAGCAGCTCCTCATCCGAGAGGGAGGACTGAAGCGCATCCTGGACATACTCGACCGGGATCGGTTCATTGAATTTCAGCGCCACCTCCTTGACGTTACCGGCGTTCCACGCGTTCAGCAGCGCGGGATGCACCAGCATCAGGCCGATGACAGCGCCCAGGAAGATGTTGCCGCCAAAGACGCGGGCGGCCGAGATGGCCACCAGCACGGGCAGCAGGGCGAAAGCGGTATTGGCTACCAGGTCGAGGAAGGCGAACCAGCCGGTATCCGCGAAGGCGGGCCAGAACTTCGGGATCGCTTCCACCAGACCCATCATCAGGCCGGAAGCCACGATGGCGGGCAGGATCGGAACAAAAATATCACCGGGAACCTTGAGAATCTTCTTCCACCAGGGCATTTTGGACGCCGCAGCCGCCTT
>JAGAEH010000006.1 GCA_017613225.1 Lachnospiraceae bacterium | reverse complement strand
GTTCTGCTGTCTTAATTTTGAAGACAGCAGAACCGTCCCCGTGTTCTCATCCCCGCACGAAAAAGCCCTCACCGTTCGGTGAGGGCTTCGTTTTCCTTCTGTCAGCTTACGCCGGCATTAATCCACGCTGTAGGGCAGCAGCGCCACGTGACGCGCGCGCTTGATGGCCGTAGTGAGCGTTCTCTGATGTCTTGCGCAGGTGCCGGTGATCCTTCTGGGAAGGATCTTGCCTCTCTCGGAGACATACTTGCGGAGCGTTGCGACATCCTTGTAGTCGATGGGCTCCTTGCCGGAACCGCAGAACACGCAGACTCTCTTTCTTCTGTGCATGCCCATGCCGCGTCTTCTGGCGGGAGCATCACCCTTATCTTTATTAAACGCCATGATCAATTAATCCTCCATGATTGGGTAAGCGAATTGTCGCTGGTTTAGTTGAAGGGAAGGTCGTCGTCGTCAACGCCGTCCGGGATGTTCATGAAACCGTCGTCAGCCGCGGCGAAATTGTCAGCTGCGGGAGCGGTCTGGGCTTGGGGCCTGTTGTTCGCGGCAGCGTTCTTGCTCTCCGCAAACTCGATCTCCTCGGCGATGATCTGGACACTGTAGACTTTCTGTCCTTCACGGTTAGTGTAATTGTCGTTCTGAACACGACCGACCAGCAGGATCTTGGTCCCCTGCTTCAGGTACTTCTCCGCGAACTCCGCCTGTCTGCCAAAGGCAGTGCAGTTGAAGAAGTCCGCTTCCACGGAATCGCCTGCCCTGCGGAACCTGCGGTCCACTGCCAGGGAAAAACGTCCGATGGCTGTCTGATTGTCGGAGCCGCCGTAACGGACTTCCGGGTCTCTGGTCAATCTGCCCATTAAAATAACTTTATTCATAGAATACCTCTCTTATTCGCCCTGCTTTACGCAAAGGAAACGGACAACGGGCTCCATGATGCGAAGATCGCCTTCGATCTCGGCGGGAGCGGCAGTTTCGGATTCGAAATGGATGAAGTAATAGTAGCCTTCATTCATCTTATCGATCTCGTACGCGAATCTCTTCTTGCCCCAGTCATCGACATCGCTGATCGTGCCGCCGGCGCGGGTGATGAATTCCTTGACTCTTCCCAGAGCGGCATTCTTCTCCTCTTCCTCCAGCTTGGCGCTCAATACGACGCATAACTCGTACTTGCTCATGCTTTTTTTACCTCCTTTTGGTCTCTGGCCTCCTGTCTAACGCAGGAAGCAAGGAATGGATACGATATATCACGGTCTGATATTATAGCAAAGCGGTTTCTAAATGACAAGCCCTTTTTTTACGTTCTTTCGCGCATTTTGGGCGATTGACAGCCCCCTGAAATGGGATATAATTAGTTTATCATCATAATCAAATCTCAGAGAGGTGACCCGCATGACATACAGAATGGAAATCGCCGGTCTTGTAAGAGACCTGCCCCTTTGCCCCCTGAACGACGATCTGAACATCGGCGCCTTCGTCATCTTCGGCGACGTGGAACTGACCTGCGCCTGCGCAGGCGAACTGTTAAAGATCGCGCCGGAATTCGACTACATGGTAGCGCCGGAAGCCAAGGCGATCCCGCTGATCCACGAGATGGCCCGCCAGAGCGGCCGCAACGAGTATTTCCTGGTGCGCAAGGCCCCGAAGCTCTACATGGACGGCGTGTTCGCGGTGGAGGACCAGTCCATCACCACCAAGGGCAAGCAGATGCTGTACATGGACGGCGCCGACGCCAGAAAGATGGCCGGCAAGCGCATCCTGATCCTGGACGACGTCATTTCCACCGGCGGTTCCATCTCCGCGGTGGAGAGCCTGGTGAACCAGGCCGGCGGCGTAGTTGTGGGCCGCATGGCCATTCTGGCCGAGGGAAAGGCCGCGCTGCGGGACGACATCCTCTTCCTGAAGCCGCTGCCCCTGTTCGATAAAGAAGGCAATCCGCTGCCCATCGAATAAAGACCGGACACAAAAAGGGACCGTCCCTGACACATCGGGGACGGTCCTTTTGTGTTCTCGGTTTCAGGGATCCCTCGACCCCGCTGCGCTCCGCTCAGGAAGACAGACCTCGTGTCATCCTGAGCCCCAGGCGAAGGATCCTTTTGCCTTACAGCTTTATGCCGGCGCTGGCCGTTCCGGCCTTGGGATTCTTGGCACAGACGGTGATCACGGTGCCCTTCTTGGCGCTCACCACCCAGCTCACCTTTTTCTTCGCCTTGGCGCTCTTGGTGGTGGAGATGTTTCCGTAGAAATGGATGCCTGTCTGGGTACCAGAGTATCCCTCCAGATCGCCGATCTTTTCGCAGGCCTTGCCGGAAAACAGTTCCCCGCCTTCGATAGACACTTCCACGGGCTTGCTCACCTTCAGGATGTTGGCCTGCTCCGTCACGTTGGTGGGCAGGTAGCCGATGTTCCCCACCACCGCCGTCACCTTGTACAGGCCGGCCTTCAGCTGCTCCGCCTCCAGGCTCTCGATCACCAGCTTCGGCGCGGACAGCGCGAAGCGGATGTTGAAGCGGGTGTCGTTCTCGCACTCCTGCAGCAGCATGTGCTCCGGCGGGTTCTGATAGGTGAACTTATAGTTGAAGCCGCCGATCTCCACCTTACCGAAGGTGGGGTGATCATAGGGCTCCCAGTCCTTGTAGTACTGGGGCACGTTCTCCTTGACCCATTTCATGCAGGCATTGAAACGTTTGATCTCCTCCCAGGGCTCCTCCTCGCGGTGCTTTTCCCAGTCCAGCGGGCAGCCGGCCTTCTTGGCCATGTTCCAGAACTCGATGGTGTAAGCCGGAATGCCCTGGGTCTCGTACATCCAGTCGTCGAAGGCGCCGGAGTCATACTGATCCTGGTCGCTGATGAAAGTGTCGAAAAGGTTCATGGGGATGTAGTCCATCTCCTCCACGCACATCTGGGCGATGGTCTTCAGGGCCTGGATGTCGGAGGCGGGGGCCGTCTTCGACTTCCTGGTGCCCGGGACGTACATGATCAGGCCGCCGAAGGTGTGGCCGATGGCCGCGCCGCAGATATTGGGATGGGCGATGGCAAAGTCCGCCAGCGCCTTGGTCTCCGGGTTGCACAGCGGATACTGGCCCGCGCCGGGGGTGCGGGGATCCGGATACCAGCCGAAGGGGAAGTTGCGGTTGAAGTCCAGGCCCCACTCGGCCTTCTTCAGCTTCATGTTCTCGGAGCCGTCAAAGTCCTCCAGATATCCCTCGGGGTAGACGTCGTAGAAGGTGCCGATGCGGTCTCCCGGGTCCCGCAGCGTCATGGTACCGGCATCCTTCGGATCGATCTTCCAGGCGCCGTATTTGGTGGGGATTCGCATCATGCGGATCACGCCGTCGCCGTCGATGTCCTCCTGCTTGATGCCGCCCTCCTTCGTCTTATAGGGGCGATTGGCGGAACGCAGCGAATAGGGCGTGGAAAGATAGGTCTCCGCGCCGTCCGGCGTGACGCGGGGGATCACATAGATGGTCATATCGTCCAGCAGAGTGGTGCAGGTCTGGTCTTCGCCGTAGTTGGTGACCACATAGTCGATGGTGTGCATGGCCGCCATGCTGGCCGTCACTTCGCCGGCGTGGATGTTGCCGTCCAGATACCAGCCGGGTTTGGAAAGCGCGTCGCCGGTCTTCTTGTTGGTCAGCGTCACCACGTACTGCTTTCTGCCCTCCGGCGTGACGCAGTTGGCCTCCACCGTGACCAGATCCGGGTACTTCTTCTGCAGCTTCTTTAAATTGCTCTCCAGCTCCGCGTACTTGTAATAATGATCGTACTTGAATGTCGTCTTCACTGATGCTCCTCCATGTGATGCGAATGGTTGTGGCACTATCATAAGACGCATATTTATTATTGTCAATGTATAATTATTCTGTTTTAAGGCCCTTTCAATTAATAAAATAAGCCGCCGCACTTTCGTACAGCAGCTCTTTTTCCGGCAATATAGGTTTTAGTTCAGGAAATCCCGGATCCTCTTGCTCCGCACCGGGTTTCTCAGCTTGCGCAGGGCCTTGGCCTCGATCTGGCGGATGCGCTCACGGGTGACGTTGAACTCCTTGCCCACTTCCTCCAG
>JAGAEH010000096.1 GCA_017613225.1 Lachnospiraceae bacterium | reverse complement strand
TTGAGATCCGGGTAAAAGTACGGCTTCATGCGGATGTCCTTGTCCTCGATGCCCCACAGCACGAAATTCTTCACCGCGCAGGCGGGCCGGTAGGCATCGAAGACTTTCAGCCGGTAGCCCTACACGATCATCTCACTGCTGACAGCCTTCAGCGCACGCGCCGCCTCGATGGTCAGCAGCGCGCAGGGTTCCTCGTAGCCGTCGATCCGCTCCCCGATAAAATTATAAGTGAAATAATAGCGGATCTCCTGCACGATGTGCGGGATGTAATCCGCCAGCAGCACAAAGCCGGAAGGGTCCATGGTCAGGCTGTTCTTCACGTTCATCTTCATGTGCGGATAGTCCTTTTATACGATGTTCAGAATGTCGGCAAACCCGGTAACGTCCAGGATGTCCATGATAGCCGGGGCAACTTTCTCCAGTTTGAACCGGCCTTCCTCCGGCAGAAATTTCTGCATCCGGAGCAGCACCCGCAGCCCCGCGGAAGAGATGTAGTCCAGCTTCTCCATGTTCAGCGTCAGGTTCCCCTCTTCCGGCAGAGACTCCATCAGCGCGGCCTCCAGAGCGGGCGCCGAATCCGAGTCCAGCTGGCCCTCCAGCGCCACGGTCAGGTCGTTCTCCTCTATGATCTTCTCAATATCGAGCATGCTCTTTCCTCCGTACAGACAGAATTATAACATCCGCCATCCGCGCGTTCAATAGACGGTGCGGATCTCTCCTTCGATCCCGAACTTCTCCCGGAATTCCCGCAGGTCCGCCTCGTTTCTGATCAGCATGACCTCGCGGAAGCGGCCGGTCTCGTTCTCCCGGAAGCCGGCCGTCTTCTCCCCGGTGCAGATGCTGGCGCGGATCACCGGGGTCAGCTTCTCCGGATCGTAGGCCGGCTGCGGCTCAGTATTCTTCTTTTTAAACCACGCCATGATGTTCCTCCTGCATCTCTGCCCGGCCCGAAGCCGGTTTTCCTATCGTGATTAGACAATATCACGAAAGCAGCCGGCATTCAACCGCGCTGCCACTTGACTTTCCGGCGCTTCTCCGCCATCATAAGGTCAGAAGGACTGCGCGGCGGATGCAAGGCCGCCGCAGACACAGAAGGGAGCCAAACATGGATAAGGTAACGAAGATCAAGATAAACGACCACATGATGAAGATCCACATCATTACAGAAAACGAGGAGAATCCCGTGATCCTCTTCATTCACGGCGGTCCCGGCGGCATCAACCGCCACGACGTGATGCACAACCACCTGGACCTGCTGGACCGCTTCACCCTGGTGGGCTGGGACCAGCGCGGCACCGGCGGCTCCTACACCGGCACCGACTTTTCCACCATGACCGCGCAGCAGATCGTGGATGATGCGGAGGCCCTGATCGAGTGGCTCTGTAAGCGCTTCCACAAAGACAAGATCTTTATCCTGTGCCTGAGCTGGGGCAGCTATGTCGGCACCGTGCTGGCCGCGCAGCATCCGGAGCACGTCGCAGCCTACATCGGCTACGGCCAGCTGGTACACGGCCACCGGAATGAAGTCGAAAGCTATCGGTGGGTGCTGGAGCAGGCGAAAAAGGCCGGCAACGAGGAAGATGTCAAAACGCTGGAAGCCCTGGGCGAGCCGGTCAACGGCATGTACCTCGGCGGTCCGGATGCCCTGCACACCCAGCGCGGCCTGCTGAACAAGTACGGCGGCGTCTCCCCGAGACTGCACGGGGATAAATACATGGACGGCCGCATCGGCCCCATGAAGGCCTCCGGCGAATACACCCGCCTGGACTGGAAGGGCTACCGTCAGGGCGCCGAGCAGTGCCTGATCGCCCTGTGGCCGACCGTCGGCATGCTGGACTTCATCACCGATCACACCAAATTTGAAGTGCCCTTCTACATCTTCCAGGGCCATCAGGACTGGAATACCCCCTGGACTTTGCTTTCCGACTGGTTCGGGAAGATAGAAGCCCCCGACAAGGACCTGATATTCTTTGAGAATTCGGGCCACAACCCCATGAGCGACGAGCCCGAAGCCTTCAAAAAGGCCATGCGCGAAAAGTTCGAGGCCGTCATGAAAAAGGACAAGAGCAGGATCTGAGGCGCGGAGCGCGTCAGAGAACTGCCCGGAAAGCAAAGCTGATAAACAAAAGATCCCGGCCCACAAGGCCGGGATCTTTGATGTTCTATCGTCTATTTCGTGTTATGCTTCTTCAGCGTCTCCAGCAGCCACAGGCCGGTCTCGGTGTAGTCCTCCTCCGCAAAACCGCTGTACTTCGGCACGTTCCACCGGCTCGCAGAGCAGGCCTCATTCACCTTGGAGAAGGACCACATGCAGTAGGATATGTTCTCCCGCTCCAGCATGTCGATCCACGCATCCGCGCTCTCCAGATCCCTGGGCAGGCCGCCGCTGGACGCGGTCACGCCATACTCCGTCACGAAGATCGGCAGTCCGGCTTTGCTCATCTCCTCTGCCATATTCCGCACGTCCTCCCCGTGGGTCGCGGAGTAGAAATGCAGCGTGTACATGACGTTTTCAAACTCCAGCGGATCCGCCGCGACGCTCCGCAGGTCCTTGGACCAGTCGGGATTCCCCACGATGATCACCGCCTTCGGATCCTTCTCCCGGATCACGGGGATCACCTCTTCGGCGTACTTTTTCACCGCCGCCCAGTCCACGCCGTTGGGCTCGTTGCAGATCTCGTAGAGCACGTTGTCGTAATTGCAGTACTTTTCCGCCATCTCCGCGAAGAACTGC
>JAGAEH010000095.1 GCA_017613225.1 Lachnospiraceae bacterium | reverse complement strand
GGTCCCGGCGGCCATCATCACCCGCAGGCCCTGTCTGCTTTTAAAGAAGGTGAAGCATGACAGCGGTCGGTGTGAGGTGGATCCGGACAAGTGCCGCAGCTGCAAGATGTGCTTGAAGGTGGGCTGCCCGGCGGTGTTCTTCAAAGACGGCAAGGCGACGATCGACAGGACCCTCTGCGTGGGCTGCACGGTCTGCGCGCAGGTCTGCCCCTTCGGCGCCATCGAAAGGACGAGGTGAGCGATATGAGTAAAGTGACAAGCATTCTTTTGGTAGGCGTAGGCGGCCAGGGCGCGATCCTGGTCAGCAAGGTCCTGACCCAGGGTCTGATCGAGGCCGGCTATGACGTGAAGATGAGCGAAGTCCACGGCATGTCCCAGCGCGGCGGCAGCGTTTCCACCCAGGTGCGCTTCGGCGAGAAGGTCTTTTCGCCGATCATCGGCCGGGGCGAAGCGGACATCATGGTCTCCTTTGAAAAGATGGAGGCCGTGCGCTACGCGGAATTCTTAAAGCCCGACGCCACCGTGATCGTGAACGACTATGAGATCGTCCCCATGACCGTGGCCACCGGCGAGATGGAGTATCCCAAGGGCCTGATGGAGGAACTGAAGGAGAATTACAGGACGCTGGCCATCAATGCCGGGCAGATCGCCATCGAGCAGGGCAACGCCCGCAGCATGAACATCGTGCTGTTCGGCGCCATGGTGAAAGCCCTGGGCATGAACGACATCGATTGGGAAGGCGTGCTGCGCAAGGTCCTGAAGCCCTCCATCCTGGAGGTGAACCTGAAGGCCTTCCGGGCCGGCCAGGCCGCTTTTGAGGGCTGAGACTTATCCATGTGAGGACACGGGGACGGTTCTTGCGTCTTCATTTTGAAGACAGCAGAACCGTCCCCGCGTCTTCAGAAGGGAGAACCTGAAATGTATTACTGTCACTGCCGCCTGATCGACGGCACCGGAGCGCCGGCTGTGGAAGACGCGGTCCTGATCACGGAGGGGACGAAGATCACCTACGCGGGACCTGCGGCGGGAGCGCCTGCCGCTCCAGCGGATCCCGCCGAAAAACTGGACATGGGAGGCCGGACGCTGCTGCCCGGACTCTTCAACTGCCACGTGCATCTGGGGCTTCGCTTCCCCTTTACTTCCGACCGGGTGGACGAATACGGCACCCCGGCCTACCGCGCCATGGTGCTGTACCGCCGCGCCGTGGAGGCGCTCTTTTGCGGCGTCACCACGATCCGCTGCGTGGGCGAGGCGGATGACGCGGATCTGGCCGTTCGGAACGCCATCGATAAGGGCATGTTCATGGGCCCGCGGATCCTTTCGGCCGGGCCGCTGATCATCGCGAAAGGCGGACACGGCAGTGAGGACTGGGGGACCGTGGAATGCACCGGCCCCGAGGAATTCGCGCGGGAGACCTGGGCCGTGCTGGCCCGGGGCGCTGACCTGGTGAAGATCTGCGTCACCGGCGGCATGGCGGGGGAGCATGAAGGCGCCCACACCATGCAGATGACGGAGGAGGAGATCCGCGCCGTCACGGCCGCGGCGGCGGAGCAGGGCAGGATCGTGGCAGGCCACATCGGAAACGACGAGGCCGTCCGCATGGCCCTGCGCTGCGGGGTGCGGTCCATCGAGCACGGATACGTGATGGGAAAAGAGACGGCGAAGATGCTGGCGGATTCCCCGGCTTTCTATGTGCCCACCCTGGCGGTATCGGCATCTGTCGACTACCTGGAGAAGCACGGCAATCCCCGGTATCACATCGAAAAGATCCGGGCCATCGGGAAACGGCACATGCAGTCCGCCGTCCATGCGGCGGAAGCCGGGGCTAAGATCGCCGTGGGCACCGACCTGCTGCCCTCCGATCCGCTGGACGGCACCAACGCCACGGTGCGGGAGACGGAGCTGCTGTGTGAGGCGGGCCTTTCCCCGCTGGAAGCGATCCGGGCGGCGACGGAAAATTCCGCAAAGCTCTGCGGGGTGGACGGCGTCACCGGTACGCTGGAAGCCGGGAAAGAGGCGGATATCATCGCCGTGTCCGGCTGCCCGGACAGAGAGATCTCGGATCTGCGGAACCTCGGCATGGTGGTCCGGGGCGGCAGCCTGGTATTCTCAGAGATAACGGGGGACCCGCGTCCGCGGCTGCTGCCGCTGCCCTTCGGGAAGATCCCGGAAGGGGCCTCCTTCATCGACTGGTGAAGTGGAAAACTTTCGGTGTCCCGTCTGCATTTTTTCTTTATTTTGCACAAAAAAGATAGTATAGTTTCAGTAACGAGAAGACACAAAGGAGACAAACGATGCTGAATATCAATAAATCCATTGAGGAGACCCGGATGGACATCGCCCTGGAAGGCCGTCTGGACACCACTACCTCGCCGAAGCTGGAAGAGGAGATCAAGGCGGACATCGCCGGGATCAAAGAGCTCAATTTCGACCTTTCCTCCCTGGCCTATATTTCCAGCGCCGGACTGCGGGTCCTGCTGGCGGCGCAGAAGATCATGAACGAGCAGGGCGCGATGACGGTGAAGAACGTCTCAGACGAGATCATGGAGATCTTTGACATGACGGGCTTTTCGGAGATCCTCACCATCGTACAGCCGGAAGCAGAAGCGGCCGCGGAATGAACTGGCCGAAAATCATCGATCTTCACATGCACACCACGGTCTCTGACGGCACCGACACGCCGGCGGAGATCTTCGAGCGCGTCAAAGAAGCGGGAATCGACATGTTTTCGATCACGGATCACGACGCGGTGAAGGGCTGCCGGATGATCCGGGAGCTTTTGACGCCGGAGGATCCGAAGTTCATTACGGGGATCGAGTTTTCCTGCAAGGACGAGGACGGCAAGTACCACATCCTGGGATACGGCTATGATCCGGAGGCGGAGTCCATGGAAAAGACCGTTGCCCTGGGGCACAGCTACCGCATGAAAAAACTGAAGGCGCGGCTGAAGTTTTTAAAGAAGGAATTCTCCATCGACCTTCCCCAGGAGGATAAGGACCGGCTTTATGCCATGGACAATCCGGGCAAGCCCCATATCGCCAACATCCTGGCCCGCCTGGGCTTCGCGGAGAACAAGGACAAGGCCATCAGGGAGTTCCTTAACAAACAGTCCTTCAAAAGCCAGTACGTCCGGCCGGAGGAAGCCATCGAGGGCATCCTGGGGGCCGGAGGCATCCCGGTGCTGGCCCATCCCACCTACGGCAGCGGCGACCAGCTGCTGCTGGGGGAAGAAATGGACGAACGCCTGAAAAAGCTGATGGGTTTCGGCCTGCAGGGGGTGGAGGCCTTCTATTCCGGCTTTACCAAAAGACTGCGGGACCAGGTGCTGGCCTTTGCCGATAAGTACGATCTGTACGTGACGGCGGGCAGCGACTATCACGGCGCCAACAAGCTGGTGGCGCTGAAGGATACCGGATGTCCGGACGCGTCGGAAGGACCGGAAAACCTGAAACGGTTCATCCGGGACGTGCAGGACAGGATCATCAATCAATAGCATGTTTTGAAAACGCGGGGACAGTTCATCGTCCTCGCTTTTTCATGCCGGCGGCCGCCCCGGCAAAGCAGGACGGCTGAATTCTGATCACAGAAAAGGAGCGATCATGAGCATTCTGGTGACACTGACTCCCGCGGAGTCCAAACGCCTGATCGGAAAGGCGCTCTGCGAGCATCCGCTGGTGAAAAAAGCGATGAAACACGGCCGGATCCTGATCTCCAACGGGACCACCACGGGCGATTTTGTGGAGGAGCTGCTTCAGGAGAAGATGGACATCGCCCGCTTCGCCTGCGGCGTGGTGACGGCGGGCGTGCAGTGCATGACACCGGAGGACCGAATCCGCTCGGTGTACGTCGAAAACGGGAAGCGGATCGCCAACGATGAAAGCAAGGGCGTCTACGAGGAGCTCCAGGCCTGGATCGACGGCATGGGCCCCGGCGACGTCTATGTGAAGGGGGCCAATGCCATCGACGCTGAGGGCAATGCCGGCTATCTGCTGGCCAACCCCAAGGGCGGCAACGTCATGGCGGCGCTGCCGGCCATCGCGGCCCGGGGCGTCGGCTTCCTGATCCCCACGGGGCTGGAAAAGCTGGTGGCCAGCGTCCCGGAGGCGGGACGGCACATGCGGGGGATCCGGGAATACGACTATACCTTCGGCCTGGGCTGCGGCTACGCCGCGGTGTCCAGCGGGATCATCGTCCACGAGATCGCGGCGCTGGAGATCCTGACCGGCGCGAAGGCCTTCCACGCAGCCTCCGGCGGTGTGGGCGGCGCCGAAGGGGCGGTGACCCTGGTGATCGAAGGGACTGCCGAGCAGCTGGAAAAGACCGCGGAACTGCTGAAGTCCGTCAAAGGGGAACCGGCCTTGAGATCCTGGAAGCAGAGCTGCGGGGACTGCGGCTTCCGGTGTTGGTATATTAACGGATGAGAATAGG
>JAGAEH010000094.1 GCA_017613225.1 Lachnospiraceae bacterium | reverse complement strand
CCGAAAAGCTCTTCGCCATCCTGCGGAACATGAAGGAGGCCGGCCACGCCATCATCATCATTACCCACAAGATGCACGAAGTCATGGCCATCTCCGACCGGGTCTCCATCCTGCGCAAAGGCCGTTATATCTGCGATTTCATCACCGCCGAGACCACGCCCCAGGAACTGACGGACAACATGGTGGGCCGTTCCGTTATGCTGAACATCGACCGCCCCGATCCGGTGGATCCCAAGGACCGGCTCTTCGTGTCCGGCCTGACGGTCAAGGACGAGGACGGCGTCTACAAACTGCGGGACGTGTCCTTCACCGCCCGTTCCGGAGAGATCCTGGGCATCGCCGGCATTGCAGGCAGCGGCCAGCGGGAGCTGCTGGAAGCCATTGCAGGACTGCAGCCCGTGGAATACGGCATCGTCAACTACATCAAAGACGACGGCGAGCCGGAATCCCTGCTGAAAAAGACCCCCATTGAGATCCAGGCCATGGGCGTTTCCCTCTCCTTTGTACCGGAAGACCGTCTGGGCATGGGCCTGGTGGCCAACATGGACCTTTCTGAAAACATGATGCTCCGTTCCTACCGGGAAGGCCGCTCCATCTTCACCAACCGCCGGGATCCCGCCGAACTGGCCCGGCGCGTCGTGGAGGAGCTGGACGTGAGCACCCCCAGCATCAATACCGCGGTCCGCAAGCTTTCCGGCGGCAACGTGCAGAAAGTTCTGGTGGGCCGTGAGATCGCCTCCGCCCCTACCGTTCTTCTGACGGCCTACGCGGTGCGCGGCCTGGACATCAACGCGTCCTATACCATCTACAACCTGATCAACAAACAAAAGCAGGCCGGCGTCGCCATCGTCTTCGTCGGCGAAGACCTGGACGTTCTGATCGAGCTCTGCGACAAGATCCTCGTCCTGTGCGACGGCCGGGTCAGCGGCATTCTTGACGGCAGGACCGCCGACAAGAACGAGATCGGCATGATGATGACACATGTGGGAGGTACCCATGCCAACTGAAACGAAAAAGAAAGAACCGCTCATCCATATCACAAGGCGCAAGTACGTCTCCTGGAAGCGCAGCTGGGCCGTCCGGGGCATCGCCATCGTGCTGGCCCTTATCGTCTGCGCCCTGGTCACCACGCTGATGACCGGCGAAAATCCCATCGAGGTCTTTGGTTCCATCATCACCGGCGCCTTCGGCACTCCCCGCAAGGCCTGGATCATGGGACAGGAAATGGCGATCCTGCTCTGCGTCTCTCTTGCCCTGGCACCCGCCTTTAAGATGAAGTTCTGGAACCTGGGCGGCGAAGGCCAGGTCCTTGCCGGCGGCATGGCTGCCGCTGCCTGCATGATCCTTCTGGGCGGCAAGGTGGAAAGCGGCGCAATGCCCGAATGGCTGCTGATCCTCATCATGATCGTCTGCTCCATCGCGGCAGGCGCTTTATGGGGCTTCATTCCCGCCTTTTTCAAGGCCAAGTGGGGCACCAATGAAACGTTGTTCACGCTGATGATGAACTACGTCGCCACCCAGCTGGTGGCCTATTTCGTCATCCTATGGGAAGTGCCCAAGGGCGCCGGCAAGATCGGCATCATCAATCAGACTTCCGAAGCCGGCTGGCTGCCCCAGATCGGCGATTTCAAGTATCTGCTGAACATCCTCGTGGTGCTGGTTCTGACGGCGGGCATGTACGTATACTTGAAATACAGCAAGCAGGGCTATGAGCTGACTGTGGTGGGCGAGAGCGAACGCACCGCCAACTACGTGGGCATAAACGTCAAAAAGGTCATCATCCGCACCATGCTGATCTCCGGCGCCCTCTGCGGCGTGGCCGGTCTTCTGCTGGTGGGCGGAACGGATCACACCATAACCACCACGATCTCAGGCGGCCGCGGCTTCACTGCCGTCATGGTGGCCTGGCTGGCCAAGTTCAATCCTCTGGGAATGATCTTTACCACCTTCCTGCTGGTGCTGCTGGGCAGGGGCGCCAACGAGATCTCCACCGTTTTCGGACTGAACAAGTCCTTCGGCGACATCCTCACCGGCATCATCCTGTTCTTCATCATCGGCAGCGAGTTCTTCATCAACTACGAAGTCCACTTCCGGAAGTCCCATAAGAACGAGGACGCCGAAGACGTGGCGGATGCAGAAACCATCAAACCTGTGGAAGCTTCCGCCGGCGAGGCTTCTCCGATTGCCGGGGACGAAGCGGTTTCCGACAGCGGATCCGGGGCTACCGCTTCTTCCGACCCTGAAAAGCAGGCGCTGGAGAGGATCCTGCGGGACGTGGAGACCGCGGGAAAGAACATTGACCAAGCTTACTCCGACGGAAAGGAGGAACTGAAATGATAGACTGGCTCACTTTCGTACCCCGTGCCGTGATCCAGGGCGTGCCTCTGATGTACGGCAGCACCGGCGAGATCCTGACGGAGAAATCCGGCAACCTGAACCTTGGTACTCCCGGCATCATGTACGTGGGCGCCATCTCCGGCGTCATCGGCGCTTTCCTGTATGAGCAGTCCTGCGGCGGCGCGGCCAACATGAACGGCTTCCTGACCGTTGCCATCCCCATGCTCGCCTGTCTGCTGGGCTCCCTGCTCATGGGCCTGCTGTACTGTTTCCTGACGGTCACCCTCCGGGCCAACCAGAATGTGACGGGCCTTGCCATCACCACCTTCGGCGTGGGTTTCGGCAACTTCTTCGGCGGCTCGCTGATCAAGCTCACCGGCAGCGACGTGCCTTCCATCGCCCTGTCCGCCACCAGCAACTGCTTCAGAAAGACCCTGCCCTTTGCCTCCAAGCTGGGCTGGTTTGGAAAGATCTTCCTCTCCTACGGCTTCCTGGCCTACCTGGCCATCGTCATCGGCATCCTGGCGTCCATCTTCTTAAAGCGGACCCGCAGGGGCCTGCATCTCCGTGCAGTAGGTGAAAATCCTGCTACTGCCGACGCCGCTGGCATCAACGTCACCTCTTATAAGTATCTGGCCACCTGCGTCGGCTCCATGATCGCCGGCATCGGCGGTCTCTACTACGTCATGGACTATGCCAACGGCGTCTGGTCCAACAATGCCTTCGGCGACCGCGGCTGGCTGGCCATCGCCCTGGTCATCTTCACCATCTGGCGTCCGGCCATCAGCGTGCTGGCATCCATCCTTTTCGGCGGTCTGTACATCATGTATCTGTACCTGCCCACCGGCATGGACAACCTGGCCGTTAAGGAGCTTTACCGCATGATCCCCTATCTGGTGACCATCATCGTGCTGATCATCACCAGCCTGCGGAACAAGCACGAGAGCAAGCCGCCGGAAAGCCTGGGCCTACCCTATTTCCGGGAAGACCGATAGCCGAACAAATGTTCTGATTTCCATTTACAACCGCCCTGCAATGTGCTAAAATGGCATCATGCAGGGCGATTTTCTTTCTAAACTGAATACGGCGCAATATCAGGCGGTCACCACCACCGAAGGCTTTGTGCGCGTCATCGCGGGCGCGGGCAGCGGCAAGACAAGGGCGCTGGCCTGCCGCTTTGCCTATCTGGTCAACGATATCGGGATCCTGCCCGGCCACATTCTCTGCGTCACCTTCACCAATAAGTCCGCCAACGAAATGCGCCGCCGCATCCACAACCTGACCGGCGACCACGACACGGGCTACATCAATACCTTCCACGGCTTCTGCGTCTCCGTTCTGCAGGAGGATTCCCACGCCGTCTCCTATCCCCACAGCTTCATCGTGCTGGACAATTCGGACATCGACGACATCCTGCGCATCATCTATGAGGAACGGGGCTTTACGCTGCGCCACATGACCTTTTCCAATGCCAGGGACATGATCGAGATGCAGAAGTGCTTCTGGAAGCCGGATTACTGTGAAGACCTGATCCGCATGGATCTGGACAGCCTGAAGCGCAAATACGAGACGGCCGACGGCCTGAACGACATCATCTTCTACGGCTACCTCTATCACGAAAAGAAGATGTACGCCCTGGACTATAACGACCTGATCAAGTTCACGCTGCACATCTTCAAGGAAAACGCGGACATCCGGCTGAAGTGGCAGGAACGGCTGGAATACATCATGATCGACGAATTCCAGGACATCGACCAGCTGCAGTACGAACTGATGGAAGTGCTCTGCGCCTATCACAAGACCCTTTTCGTGGTGGGGGATCCGGACCAGACCATCTACACCTGGCGCGGCGCCAGCGTGCGCTATCTGCTGGATTTCGAAAACCAGTTTCCCAACGTGCAGACCATCATGATGATGGAAAACTACCGCTCCGTGCCCCAGATCCTGAACGTGGCCAATTCCCTGATCGACAAGAACGCGGAGCGCATCGACAAAAAGCTCATTCCCGTTCGCGGCGATGGGGATGCCGTCATCTGCAAGTTCGCCAAAACGCCCCAGGACGAGGCCGCCTGGATCGCCCAGCGCATCCTCACCCTGAAGGAAGGCGGCATTCCGTTAAAGGACATGGCCATCCTCTACCGGGCTCATTACATCACCGGGAACCTGGAAGACGCCCTGATCGCGGCCCAGGTCCCCTACGACATCTACAGCGGCATTCCCTTCTTCGAACGGGCTGAGATCAAGGACGCCCTCTCCTATCTGCGGATGATCGTCTACAGGGACGATCTCTCCTTCGAGCGCGTTGTCAACAAACCGAAGCGCAACATGGGCCGCAGGCGCATCGCTTTTCTTCGGGAAAAGGCCGAGCAGGAAGGCATCACTCTCTATGACGCCCTGCTGAAGTACCGGGATGATGAAATGTTCAAGAACACCTCCGCCGGCAAGTTCATCCGGCTCATCGAATACTACGGCAGCTCTTACGAAGGCCGGGACATTTCCGACCTGCTGTCCGAGATCCTGGACCGCAGCGGTTACGAAGCCATGCTGCGCACCGAAGGCGGCCAGGCGCGGCTGGACAATCTGGCGGAGCTGAAGCAGACCGTTTACGACTATGTGGTCAGCGCGGGCGAGGAATGCACCATTCAGAGCTTTTTGACCCAGCTGGCGCTGCTGAACAACGCCGATCTGGACAATTCCGCGGCTGACAAGGTGAAACTGATGACGGTCCACGCCGCCAAGGGCCTGGAATTCCCCTGCGTCTTCCTCTGCGAACTGAATGAGGGAGTCTTCCCCTCCGGCAAGGTGGACACGGCCCAGGGCATGGAGGAGGAACGCCGGCTGGCCTTCGTGGCCGTCACCCGCGCGAAGGACCGGCTCTTTCTCAGCATGGCCGGCGGCCGCGCTTACGACGGCTCTCCCCGCTATCCCTCTCGCTTCATTCTGGACGTGGATCAGGACCTGCTGCAGTTCGAGACCCCTCCTAAAGACGACCTGATCGCCGACACAAAGGAGTATATTGCCCGCCGCTCTTCCTACGCGGACAAAACAAAGCTGCCTGACCTCTTTGAATCCGGACAGCGAGTCACGCACAAGATCCTGGGGGCCGGCACCGTGACCGGTGTCAACACTTCCAAAGGGACCTATACCATTCAGTTCGATGCCTTCGATACGCCCCGCACCCTGGCCTTTGGGGCAAAGGTGCTGAGCAAGCTCTAGATCTTGCCGATCATCTGCGGAAGGACCGGATCTTAATCCTGATCCGGTTCATCGCCCGTGGGGTCATTGGCTCCGCCGGGCACCACGTCCTCTACCACGTCGCCGTTCACCATGACAGCCATCTGATCACAGTTCTCATAGACGTACTGGCCGTCCTTGACGCCCACCAGCATCTCGCTGCCGTTCCCCACACCGCTGAAGACCAGTTCGTCTATGCCCTCCTTCTGCAGCATCAGGGAGTCGAATTTGATGTGATAGTTTTCTTTTGCGGAAGGCTCCAGGCTCACCGTTCCCACCGCGGAATCCGTATTGATGGTGGCTGTAAGCGCTGTGTTTTCCGCGTCTACGGTGAGGATGGTATCCAGGGTCCTCAAATCAAGTGTTCCCAGATCCTCCTGGCTGTTCTCAAAGCTGTAGTTGCCCAGGGGCAGGATGATCATGTGCCCTTCCAGGACCGCGTCCATGGGCACCATTTCCATGATCTGATCGTTTCTGCTGCTGAACACTCCGTTCGCCATCTCCGCGATCACATTTCCGTTGTTGTCCTTCAGCGTGAAGTTGTCAGAGTTGGTGACAAAGCTGTTCACGGGTTTGTTATACCCCGACCACAGGGTCGAATACACCGGATAGGTGATGTAGGACATGTAGCAGCCGCTGTAGTTGCTGCCCCAGTTTTCGACGTCGTTCATCTTGTAGTACCAGCCCGTGTACTTGCCGTTTTTGGTGTACAGGGTGATGGAACGCTTGTCGTTGGGGAAATTGGGGTCGTAGATCCGGATCCTGCTCTTGCTGTCGTCCACTTTTTCCATCTCATAGCCCACCACGGCGTGACCGCCCGTAGGCCCATAGATGCACACCAGGACCGGCTGGGAATTGGACGCCACCTCCTTGACAGCCTTGACGCAGCCCTCCAGGTCATTGTAGTGGGACCTCCACTCAAGGACTCTGGACTGGCTGTACTGGCTGACCTGCATCACTTCGATGTACTGCTTTAAGGTCAGATCGATCTTGTCGTTGTGGTTGTTGATCCCCAGGTCGCTGACCTTGCTTGCCGAGGACTTGAAATGCTTCACTTTAACGCCGCTTTCGGTGTTGTTCATCAGCGATGCCGAGGAGCTCATGCCGAAGCAGTTGCCGCCCCAGGTCCTGCCGCCGCACTCCCGGTAAATGGAGTCCGCGTCGTCTCCAAACACCAGCTTATAGCGGGAATAGGGGATCACGTAGTTGCTGGGATACCCGAATCCGTAGAAGCTGTTGCTGAAGGAATAGTGCAGGTCCGCCCAGCCGATGATCTTATTGACGATGACCGTGTATTTGGCCGTCGCTTCCTTATAGGTGTCGGTGGCCGCCACCGTCACGGTGATGGTGGCCTTTCCGTAACCCTTGGTAGTGACTTCTCCCTTGGAGTTGACCTTCGCCACGCTGGAATTGCTGGACTTATAGGTCTTCTTACCCGTGGAGGCCGTGGTGACCTTGTTGGTAAAGGTGACGCCGATCTTGTTCTTGGTGATGCTCTTCTTGTCAAAGGAGACTTTCGCGGCGCCCTTTGAGATCTTGAAGGTCTTGCTGACGCTGTCCTTAAAATTGCCCTTGCCCTCTATGGTGACCGTGGCGGTACCCGGCACCTTATTGTTCTTATAGGTGACCTTGTAGTCCGTGTCCTTTTTCAGGGTGACCGTCTTTCCGCCCATGTACATCTTTACTTTCAGCTTCTGGGTCACCGCTTCTCCCGTATATGTCTTGTCCGAGATATTCGTGATCTCCGCCAGAACCAAGCTCCTGGGATTGATCGTGAATTTCCTGGTCACTTTGCCGGTGTAGTTGCCGATGCCCTTGAAAGTGACGGTGGCAGTTCCCGCGTTGACGTTATCCTTCATGGTGACCTGATAATCGGTACCGGGGGTCAGATAGACCTTTTTCAGACTCTCCATGGTCACGGATACCGAATGGCTAGGCCAGATCTCGGAGCCGGAATAGGTCTGATAGCTGAACTCCGAAACGCCTTCTTCCGTAAGGGGATGGGGATTGATCAAAAACTGGGCGGTGACGCTGCCTTTATACTGCCCCGTGCCGGTGGCTGTGACCGTCCCCTTGCCGGCGTTGATGTTGTCTTTGAAGGACAGGGTATAATCCTTGTCTTTTTTAAGTTCCACGCCGTCGATGGTGACCCGGACCTGGGGCGTCTGCGCCGCGGTATTATAGGTGCATTCCCCCAGAGTGACGATCACCGCCTTCTGGGTAAGATCGTAGGCCTCATCATAGGCAAACTGCGCTTTTACGCCATAGGAAAGGGCCTGATCGCCGTTCAGCTGCTCCCATTCCTGCCTGGTACCCGCGAAATACACCTGATTCCCAGTGGCGAGGGAGCGATAGCCCAGACTGGTGACCTGGTTGCCCACAACGATCTTTTCCAGTTTGCTGCAGCCGGAAAAAGCGTTGGTCTGAATGGTCCTGATGTCAGGCCCCAGCGTAACGGACCTCAGCCCCTGATAATAGTAAAAGGCATTTGAGCCGATGCTGGTCACGCCTTCGCCGATGATGACCTGGGTCATGGTGTGACGGTTAAAATACCAGGGCGCGGAATAGAACGCGTAGTTGTTCATGTCACCCTGTCCGGTGATCAGCAGGATCCCCTCGTTATTGAAATTGAAGAAAGCCCAGTACACGTTATCACCGCATTTGCCCTGGTCTATCGGCTGCGGCGCGGTCACAACGGCACCGCCCGCTCTCACCGTCTCAGGGGACAAAAAGAGCAGGGAAATTATTGTCATGAACAAAAGCAATACTGGCAAAAGTCTTTTTTTCATCGTTTTCTTCTCCGTCAATGATTCGTAAACACGAGGATCTTGTCCTTCTTCGACAGGCTGATCCTGTCTTTCATCATCCTGCTGCCGAACAGTGTCACGCTGCCGTCGGATCTGACGTAACCAAGGGTGAGCGTGGGATTCTGCTTCTCCTTCGGAATGGAATCATCGATGCTGGCGGACCAGACCGCCCGTACGAACTCCTCCTCCGTGCACTCCTTCGGAACTTCACTGAAGAACGAAGACACCTTCTTCGCGTACACTTCCTTGCTCATGAAGGTCTCGTTCTCCTCTTTATCATAGGTCAGAATATCCATGTAGAAGTCGAAAATGGCCTCTTTCTCGCCGATCTGAGTGATCAT
>JAGAEH010000093.1 GCA_017613225.1 Lachnospiraceae bacterium | reverse complement strand
CGGTCTCGTGATCGCCGCTGCCCTGCGCCAGTATCATGATGAACAGCTCCGCCAGCGAATAGCCGAACGAAGCCGCCGAACCCAGCGCCACCAGCGTGTCCATGTTGGGCGCCCGGTGCATCAGGCTGCCGAAGCCGCTGGTAAAGAATTTGTGGTTGATGATCATCACCGCGGCCGCCAGCAGCAGCTGTACCAGCGTCAGCCCCAGATGGTTGTGGGTGAAGTATTCCGGCAGGGGCCAGCCCCACATGTTGTGGCCCATGGTGATGTACATCAGGATCAGCAGGAAGCCGGCGGAAAGGATCAGGCGCCGCTTCAGTTTCGGCGTCTCCGTGTCCTTTAAAGCCTCCTCCTGGGCGGCCAGTTTGGCTCTGGCGCTGCCGGCGGAAGCCTTCTGCTCCTCCTTGGGGCGGGCGCCGTATCCCGCGTCGGTCACCGCCCTGATGATCTCGGCCGGCGCCGCGGTGCCTTCCACGCCCATGGAATTAGTGAGCAGGCTGACCGTGCAGGCCGACACTCCCGGCACTTTGCTTACGGCCTTTTCCACCCGCGCCTGGCAGGCGGCGCAGCTCATTCCTGTTACAATGTATTGTTCCATGTTTACCTCTATAATTATATTTGTACGATCGCCGTTATTGGCTGCGCTCTTTCGGGATCCTTCGTCGCTGCGCTCCTCAGGATGACATGACTCTTTTGTCATCCTGAGCGGAGTGAGCGCAGCGAACGAAGTCGAAGGATCCCCTTACTTCATCAGCTTCTGCAGCAGTTTCACCAGCTCATCCACCGCCTCGGGGCGGTCCGCCTTGATGTCCTCCACAACGCAGCTGCGCATGTGGCAGGCCAGCAGCTCCTTGTTGAAGCTGTTCAGCGCCTGGGTGACGGCCTGGACCTGCACCAGGATGTCCGGACAGTAGGCGTCCTCTTCCACCATCTTCTGGATGCCGCGGATCTGGCCCTCCGCCTTTTTCAGCCGGGTCAGCAGGGCCTTCTGCTCCTCTTCGGTCCTCTTCTTTTTACGGTCGCCGCAGTGCGGGCAAGTATTTTCAGCCATGATCTGATCTCCTGTCTTGCAATATACCCCCAGGGGGTATGATCTTTCAGCTGTCATCATATACCCCCTGGGGGTATATGTCAAGCCCCAAAATGAAAAACGGAGCAGTTTTTCTGCCCCGTCTTGTCCGGTTCCTTCTTTTCCGTAATAAGCGCAGGTCCTGCTCCGTGTCAGGTCATGGCGCCGCCCGTCGGATCCCGGCCCCGTTTGTCAGTTATACTCATCGTCCACGTAGTCCGACAGTTCTTCTTCGGCTTCTCTCAACAGATCTTCGTCCATCTCGAATTCCGCGTCCATCTTTGCCGCCTCTTCGATCTCCCGGTTCCCCCAGCGGGCGAAGATGGACAGCACCATCTCTAGTCCCAGGATCCGCACATGGAAGGCAAAGTGCTCTACGGGGTCGAACAGCAGCAGGATCGCCAGGGCGGTGGACGCGATGCCGATCAGCATCCGGATAATGGAAAAATCATGGAAATGGAACGCCTCGTTGATCTCCTCCGCCACCTCCGTCAAAGTGAACAGCGCCCAGATGCTGCCGATGGCGGCGAGAGAATTCTGCCGGTGGTACAGGATCGCGATGCCCAGTACGATATAGATCAGGTCATAGCCCACGTCGGCTTCCTCTTCTCTGTGGTTCAGCCAGTGGATCAGGCAGATAAAGCCGTACAGTATCAGCGCCGCGCCGGTCAGATAGGGAGCCACCGTCCGCAGTTCATTGGGAAAGACGATCAGCAGCGTGCCGATGATGCCGAAGATCACCAGCTGGATCCTGTCCTCCAGTGTCAGAATATGCTCTTTAAAATTAAAGCCTTGCGGCGCCCGGTGCAGTTTGCTCCGTTTTTCCTTATGCTCTGCCATAATCGTTCCCCCATCAGGCGGCTGCCGCCGCTTTACGATCTACGTGGTTATTGTTTCTTCTTTTCCGGTCTTTGCCTGACCCTGTCCTTCCCGGGTCTCGCAGTTTTCTTCTTTACGCTGAAGCCAAACGTCCCCAGCGCCTTTCCCAGGGCAAAGTAGGTGCCGTGGGAATAGGTGATCAGTCCGGCGTCGTTCAGCCGGAAGGAGCCTTTATCCGTCATGTAGCGGCCGTCCACCCGCACCGCCGTGACCTCCGCCGTGAACATGGTGTGGGAGCCCAGCTCCTGCATGGATCTCACCCTGCACTCGATGTTGACCGGCGACTCGGCGATGGCGGGGCAGCTTACCGTCCCGGACTCTGCCTTTGTCAGCCCGCAGTCCTGCCACTTGTCCGTGTCCCGGCCGGAGCGCACGCCGCAGTAGTCCGCCGCCCGCACCAGATCCTCCGTGACCAGATTGATCACGAATTCACCGCTCTCACGGATGAGGGGGTACGAGTGCCGCTCGGGCCGCACGGAGATCGAGACCATGGGCGGGTCGGAGCACACGGTGCCGGCCCAGGCAACGGTCAGGATGTTGGCCTTGTCCCCTTTGCCGCAGCTCACCATCACCGCCGGAAGCGGATAGAGCATGTTGCCGGGTTTGAAATCGATCTTCTGTGACATGTTCCTTCTCTTTCCTTCGCCAAAGGCGTGTATAAGGGACGTTTCTCTATACACGGTATCGTGTAT
>JAGAEH010000092.1 GCA_017613225.1 Lachnospiraceae bacterium | reverse complement strand
ATCTGTTCCAGCACTATGACTGCAACATGCAGTTCGGCGGCGACGACCAGTGGAGCAACATGCTGGGCGGCACCGAACTGATCCGCAAAAAGCTGGGCAAGGACGCCTATGCCATGACCATCACCCTGCTGACCGATTCCCAGGGCAAGAAGATGGGCAAGACCGCCGGCAACGCAGTGTGGCTGGATCCCGCCAAGACTTCGCCCTACGAGTTCTATCAGTACTGGCGCAATGTGGACGACGCGGACGTAATGAAGAGCATCCGCATGCTGACCTTCCTGCCCCTGGAGCAGATCGAGGAGATGGAGAAATGGGAGGGCAGCCAGCTGAACCGCGCCAAGGAGATCCTGGCCTTTGAACTGACCGGCATGGTCCACGGCGAGGAAGAGGCGAAGAAGGCCGAAGCCTCCGCCAAGGCTCTGTTCGCGGGCGGCGGCAATACGGAGAACATGCCTTCCACCACATTTACGGATGAGGACTTCACCGACGGCGCCGTCGACCTGCTGTCCGTACTGGTGAAGACCGGCCTGACCCCGACCCGTTCGGAGGCCCGCCGCGCCGTGGAACAGGGCGGCGTGACCGTGGGCGGCGAGAAGGTCACCGACGTGAAGGCCGTGATCAAAAAGGACCAGATCGGAGACGGCCTGGTGATCCGCCGCGGCAAAAAGAACTACCACAAAGTCGTATTATAAGGAGACAGAAATGAGCGAAAGCTGCAATCACGATTGCGGAAGCTGTGCTTCCAACTGCGCGGACCGTACGGCCCCGCTGGACCTGCATGAGGCCCAGAACGAGTTTTCCGACGTCAAAAAAGTGATCGGCGTGGTGAGCGGCAAGGGCGGCGTGGGCAAGTCCCTGGTCACCTCCCTGCTGGCCTGCAGCCTGCAGGAAAAGGGCTATGACACCGCCATCCTGGACGCGGACATCACCGGCCCCTCCATTCCCCGGATCTTCGGCCTGTACGGCAAGCCCCTGGGCAATGAGAACGGCATCTCCCCGATGATCGCGGACAACGGCACCCGGATCATGTCCATGAACCTGCTGCTGGAAAATGCCGGCGACCCGGTGGTGTGGCGCGGTCCCATCATCGCGGGCACCGTAAAGCAGTTCTGGACCGACGTGATGTGGGGCCCTGTGGACTACATGCTGGTGGACATGCCTCCCGGAACGGGGGACGTGCCCCTGACCGTGTTCCAGTCCCTGCCGGTGGACGGCATCATCATCGTCACCTCCCCCCAGGAACTGGTGTCCATGATCGTGGAGAAGGCCATGAACATGGCGAAGATGATGGACATCCCGGTGCTGGCCATCGTGGAGAACATGGCATACTACGAATGCCCGGACTGCCACAGCAGGCACATGATCTTCGGCGAAAGCCAGGTGGAAAAACTGGCGGCGAAGCATCAGATCCCCGTGACGGCCCAGATCCCCATCGATCCCCGCATTGCCCGCTTCGCGGACCATGGTTCCATCTCCCAGCTGGAGCAGAACTGGCTGGATCCGGTAGTTGAGGCGCTGGAAAAGAAGGCAGAGTAAGTACGATAATACGTGAAGGGATCCTTCGCTTTGCTCAGGATGACAGGAAGAGAGCAATGTCATCCTGTACCGGGCTACTAAGCTCGCTTGCGCTCGCTAAGGGCCCGGTATGCGTCGCACGTAAGGCGTTGCAAGCACCGCCTAAGTGCTCTCGCAAAGCGAAGCGAAGCCGAAGGATCCCATAAAAAGAGAGGAGAACATCATGGCTGAATCGACCAGAAGCACAAACAACAGAAGAGAAGCGATCCTGCATCTGATCTCTGCGGAGGACATCTCCACCCAGAACGACCTGCGCGACAGGCTGGTGGACATGGGCTTCCAGGTCACCCAGGCGACGATCTCCCGCGACATCAAGGAGATGCACCTGGTCAAGAGCGTGGGCCCCGACGGGACCTACCGCTATCAGGTCGCCAAATCCCGCGAGAAATACGAGATCTCCCATAAGTTCTACTCCATCTACCGCGACAGCGCGGTCAGCGTGGCAAATGCCCTCAACCAGGTGGTGATCCATACCTATACCGGCATGGCTCAGGCCATCTGCGCGACGATGGACGGCCTGGACTGGGCCGGCGTCCTGGGCACCATTGCCGGCGACGACACCATCCTGGTGATCTGCCGCGATGAAGCTTCCGCCTCTGAGCTGGCGAAAAAGCTGCGGGAGATCTGAGCATAAAAAATCGCGCCGGGTCCAAACTTCCGCTTGCTTTTTCCAAAAAGCTGTGGTAGTATAATCGTCGCTGTAAAATTGAATGGCTCCATGGTCAAGAGGTCAAGACATCGCCCTTTCACGGCGGTAACCCGGGTTCGATTCCCGGTGGAGTCACTGCGGACCCTTAGCTCAGTTGGTTAGAGCAGCCGGCTCATAACCGGCCGGTCCTGGGTTCGAGTCCCCGAGGGTCCACTTCATTGTGCCCTGCGGGGGAGTGTTTTAGGCCCGATGGCTCAGTTGGTTAGAGCGCCGCCCTGTCACGGCGGAGGTCGTGGGTTCGAGTCCCATTCGGGTCGCTTTTTATTGGAGCCGGTGTGGCGGAACTGGCAGACGCACAGGACTTAAAATCCTGCGGGT
>JAGAEH010000091.1 GCA_017613225.1 Lachnospiraceae bacterium | reverse complement strand
GTAGTCGGCGATGTAGATGGGGATCTCGGTGTCGTTCAGGGGGTTGATGGCGGTGAGGCCCTTCAGGAGCACGCCGGTCTTGTCCTTCACCAGCTGGGTCCGCTCGAACTCCGTCTTCTTCGCGCACTCTTCCCGGTAGGCTTCCACCGCGTCGAAATTGGTGATCTGCTCTTTGCAGCGGTCCAGCATGGGATGCTCGGGGGCCACCACCATGAAGGTGACGCCGAACAGGGTGTCGGGACGGGTGGTGTAGATCTCCAGCGTGTCATTCGCGCCAACCACGGGGAAGTTCACGAAAGCGCCTTCGGAACGGCCGATCCAGGTGACTTCCTGCTGCTTGATGCTCTCGGGATAGTCCACGTCGTCCAGGCCGTACAGCAGCTTGTCCGCGTACTCCGTGATCTTCAGGTACCACACGTCCTTGGGCAGCTGCACCACGTCGCTGTGGCAGATATCGCACTTGCCTCCCTGGGAATCCTCGTTGGAGAGGACCACCTTGCAGTGAGGGCAGTAATTGACCAGGGTCTTTGCCCGGAATACCAGGCCGTGCTCAAACAGTTTCAGGAAGATCCACTGGGTCCACTTGTAGTAATCCGGACGGGAGGTCGCGATCTCGCGGCTCCAGTCAAAGGAAAAGCCCACGCTCTTCAGCTGCTCCGAAAAGTGCACGATGTTCTTCTCCGTGATCACATGGGGATGGATGTTCATCTTGATGGCGTAATTCTCCGCCGGCAGGCCGAAGGAATCGAAGCCGATGGGGAACAGCACGTTGTAGCCCTGCATCCTGCGCTTGCGGGCCAGGACCTCCACGCTGGAATAGGCCTTGATGTGGCCCACGTGCATGCCGGAACCGGAGGGGTAGGGGAACTCCACCAGGCCGTACCACTTGGGCCTGTCCGAAAAGTCCTCCGCCTTGAAGAGGTCCGCTTCCTCCCAGCGCTGCTGCCATTTTTTCTCGATCGTCCTGAAATTGTACTTCATAACCAACTCTCCCTATGATAAGGAACGGATCGCTCCGTCCCTGAAATTGCAAATTTGGTGTAGTATAGCACCATTTTCATGGTGAATCAAGCCGGAGATGCACGTTTTTCCGCGCTTTTCGCTCTCCTGCCCTCTTACGATATCCCGATGCTGTCGCAGAAGACCTCCGCCACTTCGTGGGCCGCCTCGCCCCGGCCGTCCTTCAGCCAGGTCATGGCCGTGTTGTACAGGGAGCCCGCAAAGACGTACAGGCTGAAACGTTCCTTGGAATTGGCGGGCATGTCCCCCGCGACCTGCTCGTAATAGCTGTTCAGAGCCTCCAGGATCTTCAGTCCGAAACCGGAACTGTGGATCTCCATCAGGATGTGCTCGTACTTCCCGAACAGTTCAAAACAGCGGTGCACGTGATCCTTTTTGTACACCTGCGCAAGGTCCTCCGAACCGTCGTCCATGTCCTGAAGCATGTCCCGCAGAGCGGACTCCATCACCTCGTCCTTGGAGTTGTAGTTGCGGTAAAAGGACGCGCGGGCGACGCCGGCCTCGGAGACGATCTCCGTCACCGTGATGTCCTCCATCTTCTTTTTGGAAAACAGATTGAAGAAGGCCCGATTGATCGCGGCACGTACTCTCTTATTCTCTTCCTTGCGTTTGTCCATCTGGCCGCTCCTTTTGAAACATGATCCGGGCGTATGTATCACTTGATTTATTGAATTACTTGCGCTATTGTAATAATATTCATATATTAATGGCTTTGCGTATATTTTGCAAGTCCTGTGTTTTTGGAGGCATAAAATGAGTGATTATATCCTGTCCTGCTGTTCCCCGGCAGACCTGACCGAAGAAGTGTTCAAAGAATACGGCATCCACTACGTCCCGTTCCACGTCCATCTGGGCAATGACGTCTATGTGGATGACATGGGCAAGTCCCTTCCACCCGCCGAGCTGTACCGCAGGATGGTGGCCGGCGAGGACGCCAAGACTTCCCAGGTGACGGTCCAGGAATTCATCGACTATTTCGAGTCCTTCCTGAAAGAAGGAAAAGACATCCTGCACGTCACCCTTTCCTCCGGCATCTCCGGCGCCTGGAACTCCGCCTGCGTAGCGCAGCAGGAGCTGGCCGAACAGTATCCGGACCGCAGGATCTACATCGTGGACTCCCGCGGCGCCTCCAGCGGCTACGGCCTGTTCATGGTGGCCCTGGCGGAAAAGAAGAACGCCGGCATGGGGATCGGCGAGCTCCGCACCTGGGCCGAGGACCACAAGCTGAACGTCCATCACTGGTTCTATTCCACCGACCTGACCTTCTACATCAAAGGCGGCCGCGTCTCCAGGACCGCAGGCTTCTTCGGCAAGATGCTGAACATCTGCCCCTTCCTGAACATGGAGGACGAAGGGCACCTGATCCCCCGGGAAAAATGCCGCGGCAAGAAATCCGCCGCCAAGCGCATCATCCAGATGATGGAGGAACACGCGGAGGGCGGCTTAAACTACAGCGGCAAGTGCTTCATCTGCCAGTCCGATTTCCTGGAGCACGCCCAGATGGTCGCCGCGAGGATCGAGGAGCTGTTCCCGAACCTGGACGGCAAGGTGCAGATCTTCCCCATCGGCGCCACCATCGGCAGCCACACGGGCCCCGGCACCCTGGCCCTGTTCTTCTTCGGAGACAAGCGCGGAAAATAAAGACACGGGGACGGTTCTTCTGTCTTCAAAATGAAGACACGGGGACGGTTCTTCCGTCTTCACAAAACAAAACCGGGCATCAAGCCCGGTTTTTTATGTTCTCTTTACGTCTACTTCATACTCTTCATATTCAGCATGCTCCTGATCTGTTCCAGATCCACCGGCTCCTCGATATAATAGCGGTATCGAACGGTGCCGTCCACCAGCGCGGTCTCCGCATAATGTTCCCAAAGGTACAGCACCCGCAGCCCCTCCGGAGAGTGAAAAAGAATATGGAGATAGTCCTGCTTGGACAGCCAAAACTCATAAGGTCCTGTCATCTGCAGGAGCTCCAGATCCGCGACCGCCTTATGAATGCCCTCCTGATCCGGATCTGCTTTCACGTCAGTAAACGCCGACAGATCCACCTCGTATCCCTCTTCGCCGATGCTCCTGACCGCTTCGATCTGTGTGTCGTCTCCGGCATCCCAGGCGATGGCGACCAATCCGGACGTAGCCAGCAGAGCAAAGACCACCAGCCCGATCAGCACGCTTCCCAGGACCTTTTTCCCCGGTCTGACGATCTCTGTCAGCCGGTCCTTCAGCGCTGCGGCGTTTCCGGACAGGCAGGAAGTGATCCCGGTGCTGTCTGCCGCTGTGGAGAGCAGCAGCTCCGCATAGTTCCTTCTTGTTTTTTCATCCTCATACATCAGGACCTGCTCATCACAGGAGAGTTCCAGGTCCTCGGCACAGCTGCGCATGGCCGGCCAGACCAGCGGATCGAACCAGCAGAGCGCCGTACAGCAGATCATGAACAGTTTGCTCTTGGTGTCGTGCCGCAGGATATGGGTCAGTTCGTGCTTAAAGATCAGCGTCAGCTGTTCGTCTGTATACTCTTTCTGCGGAAGGACGACGACCATGGTGCGCCGGATCAGACCGACCGTGACCGGGGTCTTCGCCGCTTCAGAGATCATCAGCCTGTACTCTTTCAGCTCCCTCGGCCTTTTACGGATAGGCTGCATCGACCGCTGGATCTTGAGCCACAGTTCCGCTACATGGTCGGAAGGCTCCGTTGCGGCATTTAAAAGAAATCTGCGGTTCTGGACATGTTTACCGACAAAAAAGCCGAGGACGGCAGATGCCCCCGCTCCCCACAGGATCAGGAGCAGATCGACTATGCGCTTCTTGAACACCCAGACCCAGACCGGCATCGGCTGATAGACATTGATGAACCATTTCAGCAGCAGGATCCCCGGCAGCAGCCACAGTGTGGCACAGCCCAGAGGGCGGATCTTTTTGCGGATCAGCGGCATCACGAGCAGCAGGATCCCATAATAGATACTTGCATGGAAAAAGATCTCCAGCCACAGGCCAAATAGTTCCTGTTTCAGCAGTACCCGGCTTCCGCCTGCCGCGAGGATCGGGATCCAGAATAGGATGAAATACAGGATCATGAAAGGGGACATGACCGAATAGCTCTTGATCGTCCGTTTTTCCAGCCTGCTGTTTCCGGCACAGACCCCGGCTACGAAGATCAGTGTGACGATGATGATGAGTTCCAGCCGCTGGATCTCCACACCGCTCATCTTCCGCTCCTTTCGATCAGCTCTCTCAGCTCATCCAGTTCTTCCTTTGTCAGTCCGCTGTCGCAGAGCGCCGCGGCGAACACGGACATCTTTCCGCCGCACAGGCGGTCGATAAAGGAACGGCTCTGGTCCGAAAGATACTCTCCGCGGTCCACGAGCGCGGTATAGACACTGCCGCGTCCCGCCTTTTCGATCTTCACAAAACCCTTGTCGGCAAGCCGGGTCAGCAGCGTCAGCAGCGTTGTCTGCGCCATGGGATGCCGCTCTGCCATCAGCTCCTCCAGCTTTGCCCTGGGGACCGGCTGCTCACTGTCCCATACAGCCTGCATCACTTCTAGCTCGGAATCCGGCAGGCGGACTAATTTTCTTTCTTCTTTTTTCTTAGCCATTTTGTTTCCTCCTGCTCCCGATATAGGTCGCTGCTATCATTAATATGAACTCCAAAAGTTCCGCTGCCCAGACACGTGTTGCCAGGACGGAACCGGCAGACGCTCTGGATATCCAGCCGTAGACGGTATCGATCAGCCAGTAGACCGGTCTCAGGCAGGATAAGAAGTAAAACTGCGGCAGCAGCCCGAAAAGGTTGGGCCAGTATTGCCCCACTGCCAGTTCCTGGACCAGGACCAGGATCAGCATGATCAGGCCGATCGCGTTCATTCGGACGACATTGCTCATCACACGGTCCTCTTTTTTCATGATCCGGTAAGCCAGCCATCCCCATCCCACAAGAAACAGCAGTTCCAGGATCGTCCAAAAGATCTGGGGCAGCGGAAGGGTCCATGCGCGGTCCATAAGGAACCCGAATATCTGCGGGATCAGTCCCAGCGCGATCGTTTTGATGTGTTTTTTCATCGGACTGACTGTTATCTCCTCTCCTCTGTGCTGTGGGCACAAAAATGCTCTACAATTGTAGTGTAACTTAATACTACAATTGTAGAGCTTTCTTGTCAAGCAGTTATGCAGCTATTATCAGCGCTCTGCCGCTTTTTTATTTATAGGCGTGCATCGTACCCTTGGCTTCCGGCGCCAGCTGCACCGCGTAGCCGTAGGCCGCGTAGCCTCTCATGGTGGTGTTGGCGCGGATGTGCACGCTGTCACCGATCAGAGAATAGGTGTACTTCTGGTCCTTGCTGATGTAGTTGTGGCTCCTGTCAGCCTTGAAATCGGTGATCTTCTTCGTAGTCAGGTTGAACAGGTAGTGCTGCACCAGGTCGCGGTATTGGGGGTCCACCACCGCTTCGTGATAGTACTTGTAGCTGAAAGGATCGCTGGCCTTGATCCCCTCCACCGCCTCTTCCAGGGAACCGATGTCGTTCCAGGTGGAGTCCACTTCGTACCAGTCGCCGTCCAGCTGGACCACCGACCAGGCGTGGCCGCCCGCAGTGGCTTTGTCGGAGCCGGCAATGCCCACGATCACAGCCGCGTTGATGCCGCACTGCTGCAGCAGGTACACGTAGGCCTGGGAATAACCGTCGCACACCGCATAGTTGGGAGTGCCCTTGTTATCCGCCACCAGCGCGCCGTAGGCGGTGTGGGCCAGGTTGCAGTAGCCCGTCACGGTGTTGTCTTCCATCACAGGGGTGTTGTAGGTGACCGTATCGATCAGCTTGTCATGGATCGCCCTGGAGATCTCCGCGTCGGAGGCGGTCAGGTCGATGTCC
>JAGAEH010000090.1 GCA_017613225.1 Lachnospiraceae bacterium | reverse complement strand
GTGTGTTACCGTGAGATACCGTGTGTTTCGAGAAAGCCGGGACTTTATTACAGTCTTCAAAAATGTTATAATACAATATCAATCGATTGGAGATCCTGATGAGACTTGTATTCATGGGGACGCCGGACATCGCGGCGTCCGTACTAAAAAGATTATACGAAGAAGGTTTTGACGTGGCAGCTGTCGTGACCAATCCGGATAAACCAAAGGGCAGAAGCGGCGCGCCGGTGTTCTCCCCCGTCAAGGAGGAGGCGATGCTGCATGGGACGAAGGTCCTGCAGCCGCTGAAGGCCGGCGATCCGGCTTTTGTGGAACGGTTGGAGCAGCTGGCGCCGGACGTGATGGTGGTCATCGCCTACGGTCACATCCTGCGGCAGAAGGTCCTGGATATCCCGCGGCTGGGCTGCGTTAACATCCATACTTCCCTGCTGCCGAAATACCGGGGAGCAGCGCCCATCAACCAGGCCATCATCGACGGCTGCAGCGAGACCGGCGTGACCACCATGCTGATGGACGCCGGCATGGATACCGGCGACATCCTGCTGCAGTGGAAGGTGCCCATCGAACCGAAGGAGACAGCGGGCAGCCTGTTTGAAAAACTGGCCGCGGCAGGCGCAGACCTGATCGTGGAGACCCTGCGGGGGATGGAAGCCGGGACCATCGAACCGAAAAAGCAGGAGGGAGAACCTTCCTACGTCCACATGATGACCAAGAACGACGGCCTGGTGGACTGGACAAAGAGCGCCGCTAAGATTGAACGGCTGATCCGGGGACTGGATCCCTGGCCCGGCGCCTTTTCGTTCCTGGAGGGAAAACGGGTGAAGCTGCTGGCGGCGGACGTGCTGGAGGAGGCTGCAGACGCGGATCCCGGCACTGTAGACGGCAGCAGCAAAAAAGAACTTGTGGTAAACACCGGCTGCGGCAAGCTCAGGATCACCAGACTGCAGCAGGAAGGAAAAAAGGCCATGGACGCCCCTGACTATCTGCGGGGCGTGCATTTAAGCGATAACAGCAGATTCACGGACGGAAAGTGATGGGAATGGACGCCAGGGAAGCCGCCTGCCGCGCGCTGGCGCGGGTGGAACAGGGAGAAAAGAGCAACGAAGTCATCAACGAGATGCTGTCAGCGAATGGCTGGCAGGATCTCAGGGATCGCGCGCTCTTTACAAAAACGGTGCTTGGCACCCTGCAGAACCGCATCTTCCTGGACATGTGCATCGGCGGCTATTCCTCGGTGAGGATGGAGAAGATGCGGCCCATGATCAGGAACCTTCTGCGGCTCTCGGCCTATCAGCTGTGTTTCCTGGACGCGGTGCCTGCCCATGCCGTCTGCAACGAGGCGGTGAAGCTGACGAAGAAGCTGGGCTACGGCGCCCTGACGCGCTTTGTCAACGCCCTTTGCCGCAAACTGGCGGAAAACATCCGTGGCCTGTACGATCTGTGCGATCTTCCTGCCGTCAGGTATTCATTTCCCAGATGGATCGAACAGGAACTGAAGGACCGGTACACGGCGGAAGAGACCGTCCGCATCATGGAAGCCTTTCAGGGAGAGCCTGCGCCTCTCACGGCCCGCTTCAATCTGTCGAAGGCAGGTAAGGAGGAGATCCTTTCAAAGCTTCATGAGCAGGGCATTCGGACAGAACCCTCGGGCATCTCAAAGAATGCCTGGTTTTTAAAAGATCATCCCGCCCCCGGCGAGGTGGCCGCTTTTCAAGAGGGCCTGATCCAGTATCAGGACCTGACTTCCATCCTGGCGGTGGAAGCGCTGGCGCTGCAGCCAGGAGAAAAGGTGCTGGATCTGTGCGCCGCTCCGGGAGGCAAGACCATCGCCGCCGCCGACGCTGTAAGACCGGAGGGAAGCGTTACCTCCTGCGACGTGAGCGAAGGAAAACTGTCAAAGATCCAAGAAAACGCGGAGCGCTGCGGCTTTTCTCACGTCATCCCGGTGATGAACGACGCCTCCCTGTTCCGTCCGGAATGGGAGAGCGCCTTTGACGCCGTCATCGCGGACCTGCCCTGTTCCGGACTGGGAACACTGGGACACAAGCCGGAGGTGCGGTACCGGGTGACGCCCCAGGACGTAGCCGCTCTTTCCAAACTGCAGCGGACCATGCTGACCCATGCGGCGCGATATCTGAAGCCGGGGGGAAGACTGCTGTTTTCCACCTGCACCTTCACCCGGGCGGAAAATGACGATAACACCGCGTTTCTGGACGCCATGCAGGAGCTGGAGCCCTTCGCGCCTGCCATCTCCCCGGCAAAGCCGGGACAGCATGCCGTTCAGCTCATGCCGGATCAAAAGGAGATCAGGGACGGCTTTTTCATCGCCTGTTTCAGGAGGAGATAAACATGCTATATGATCTGCGCTCCATGACGGAAGCCGAATGCAGGGGGCTGATGAAAGACCTGGGCGAAAAGGAATACCGGGGCAGCCAGCTGTTTGACTGGATCCACGGCCGCCGCTGCGGCAGCATCGACGACATGACGAATCTCTCGAAGGCACTGAGAGAACGGCTGAAAGAGACCTGCCGGTTCGAGCCCGCGGAGGTCGTGCGGCACTTGGTATCTAAGATTGACGGCACGGAAAAGTTCGCCTTCCGCCTGCCGGACGGAAACGTGATCGAGACCGTGCTGATGAAATATG
>JAGAEH010000089.1 GCA_017613225.1 Lachnospiraceae bacterium | reverse complement strand
GCGTTTTATCAGGTGTTCAACGGTTTTTGCATTAGGTAGCCGTTAGTTTTTGCCCGGTTTTCAGGCTTGCCCCTTTTGCCGGAATGCGGTATGCTCCGTAGTGCCGGGGACGCGCGCTTCCGGTGAAGATGCGCGAAACACCGGCGCACCCGAGGCCTGCCTCCGGGCAGAAAGGACGGACCATGAACGTACCCAGCAGCATCGTCTTTCTGCCCTGCGCAATTCCTTCATTTTAATACTTGAAAAACGCCCCCGGTTACGCTATAGTCTTGAATACGGATTCCAATCGTGAAATCCGTTATTTCTGTTGTGTCTTTTTGCATCATCAGGAGACCGCAGACCATCATACGCAAAAAGGAGACTGCTATGGATTACGCAAAAGAATCACTTCGGCTTCACTATGAATGGAAGGGCAAGATCGAGGTCAACAACACCGTACCGGTGGATTCCTCCGAGGCGCTTTCCCTTGCCTATACTCCCGGCGTCGCTCAGCCCTGCCTGGAGATCCAGAAAAACGAGGACCTCTCCTATGAACTGACCAGACGTCACAACATGTGCGCCGTGATCACGGACGGCACCGCCATCCTGGGTCTGGGCGACATCGGCCCCGTGGCAGGCATGCCCGTCATGGAAGGCAAGTGCGTACTGTTCAAAGCCTTCGGCGGCGTGGACGCCTTCCCTCTGTGCGTCAAGACCAAGGACGTGGACGAGTTCGTCAACACCGTGTATCTGATCAGCGGCTCCTTCGGCGGCATCAACCTGGAGGACATCGCCGCCCCCAGATGCTTCGAGATCGAGCGCAAGCTGAAAGAAAAATGCGACATCCCGATCTTCCATGACGACCAGCACGGCACCGCCATCATCACCCTGGCCGGCCTGACCAACGCCCTGAAAGTGGTGGGCAAGAAGAAAGAGGAAGTCAAGATCGTCACCTGCGGCGCCGGTTCCGCCGGTACCGCCATCGTGAAGCTGCTGCTGACCGCCGGCTTCAAGAACATCATCATGTGCGACAAGATCGGCGCGCTGCACGTAGGCGCCGAGGGCATGAACTGGGCCCAGGCCGAGATGGCTGCCCTCACCAATCCGGAGCAGAAGTCCGGCACGCTGGCTGAGATGCTGGTGGGCGCCGACGTCTTCATCGGCACTTCCGCGCCCGGCATCGTCACCACGGAAATGGTCAAGACCATGAACCGCGACGCCATCATCTTCGCCTGCGCCAACCCGACTCCCGAGATCTGGCCCGAAGACGCCAAGGCAGGCGGCGCCAAGATCATCTCCACCGGACGTTCCGACTTCCCGAACCAGATCAACAACGTGCTGGCCTTCCCGGGCGTGTTCCGCGGCGCCTTCGACGTCCGCGCAAGCGACATCAACGAGGCCATGAAGCTGGCCGCCGCCAAGGCCCTGGCCGGACTGATCCCGGACGAGGAACTGAACGAGAACAACATCATCCCCAAGGCCTTTGATCCCCGCGTGGGCAAGGCCGTAGCGGAAGCCGTCGCGCAGGCAGCCAGAGAATCCGGAGTCGCCCGCATCTGATCACATATTTAGAAACATTTTTACAGGAGCAGTAACATGGTAAAAAAGAAGACCGAGATCAATCCGGACAAGAAGATCCTTACCAGAGCAGGTCTGGAGAAGATCCAGCAGGAGTATCAGGAACTAAAGGACTATCTGCACATTGACATCGCCCAGAAGCTGAAGGAAGCCCGCGAGCAGGGCGACCTCTCCGAGAACGCCGAATACGACGCCGCCAAGGACGAGCAGCGCGACGTGCAGGCCCGTCTGGATGAGATCGACCGCATCTTAAAGAACGTGGAGATCATCGACGAGGACGACATCGACATCAAGAAGATCACCGTGGGCTCCACCGTCAGACTTCTGGACAAGGAGTTCGACGAGGAACTGGAGTTCACCATCGTGGGCGCCGTGGAGGCCAACAGCAGCTTAGGGCTGATCTCCAACGAATCCCCCCTGGGCAAGGCTCTGATCGGCCACAAGAAGAACGACAACGTGAAGGTCGACGCGCCTGCCGGGATCATCACCTACAAGGTCCTGGAGATCACCAGAAAGTAACAGGAGCATACATGGCAGACGAAAGAATGCAAGTTAACGAGCCGGACGTCAACCAGCTCAGAAAGGTCCGCAGAGAAAAACTGAAGGGCCTGCAGGCGGAAGGGAAAGATCCCTTCCGCATTACTGTATATGATCAGGAGCACCACACCGAGCAGGTGAAGGCCATGTTCCTGGCGGAGGAGGCCAAGGAGCAGCCGGAGGCGCTGCAGGTCTCCCTGGCAGGCCGCCTGATGCAGAAGCGCGTGATGGGCAAGGCCTCTTTCTGCAACCTGCAGGACCGGGACGGCAACATCCAGGTCTACGCCACCCGCGACATGCTGGGCGAGGAGCCCTACGCCGCCTTCAAAAAGCTGGACGTGGGCGACATCGTAGGCGTAAAGGGCGAGATGTTCCGCACCGAGAAGGGCGAGATCACCGTCCGGGCGAAGGAGATCACTCTCCTGTCCAAGTGCCTGCAGATCCTGCCCGAAAAGTACCACGGCCTGACCAACACGGACATCCGCTACCGCCAGCGCTACGTGGACCTGATCATGAACCCGGAAGTGAAGGACACCTTCATCAAGCGCTCGAAGATCATCAGCGCCATCCGCAGATACCTGGACGAGCGGGGCTTCATGGAAGTGGAGACCCCCATGCTGGTGGAGAACGCCGGCGGCGCCGCCGCGCGCCCCTTCGTGACCCACTTCAACGCCCTGGACGAGGACAAGAAGCTGCGCATCTCGCTGGAGCTCTACTTAAAGCGCCTGATCGTGGGCGGCCTGGAGCGGGTCTACGAGATCGGCCGCGTGTTCCGCAACGAAGGTCTGGACATCAAGCATAATCCGGAGTTCACCCTGATGGAGCTCTATCAGGCCTACACGGACTATGAAGGCATGATGCGCCTGACGGAGGACATGTACCGCACCGTAGCCGAAGAAGTGCTGGGCACCACCGTGCTGGAGTACAAGGGCCAGACCATCGACATCGGCAAGCCCTGGAAGCGCATGACCATGACCGAGGCCGTGAAAAAGTACAGCGGTGTGGACTTTGATCAGATCACCACGCTGGAGGAGGCCCGTGCAGCCGCTGCAGAGAAGAACGTGGAGATCCAGCCGCGTCATTCCATCGGCGAGATCATGAACGAGTTCTTCGACGCCTATGTGGAGGACAACCTGATCCAGCCCACCTTCATCACCAACCATCCCATCGAGATCAGCCCCCTCACCAAAAAGGACCCGGAAAACCCGGGCAAGGTGCTGCGTTTCGAGATGTTCATGAACGGCTGGGAGATGTGCAACGCTTATTCCGAGCTGAACGATCCCATCGATCAGCGGGAGCGCTTCAAGGCCCAGGAGGCCCAGCTGGCCGCCGGCAACGACGAGGCCAACACCACCGATGAGGATTTCCTGAACGCCCTGGAGATCGGCATGCCCCCCACGGGCGGCATCGGCTACGGCATCGACCGCATGGTGATGCTGTTCACCGGCGCGGAGGCCATCCGCGACGTGCTGCTCTTCCCCACCATGAAGACCCTGGGCAAGCAGGACGCGCAGAAGGCGGAAAAGGAAAAGAGTGCGGAAGGGCTGACAGCGGATCTTGAGTGCGCCTGTAATACCTGCCCCTCTCAGGAGGCCTGCAAAGCCGCGCAGGAAGCTGAAAAAGCGGCACCTGCGGAAGAAAAGATCGACTTTACCGGCGTGGAGATCGAGCCCCTGTTCAAGGACTATGTGGATTTCGAGACCTTCTCTAAGAGCGATTTCCGCGTGGTGAAGGTCCTGGCCTGCGAGGCCGTGCCCAAGAGCAAGAAGCTCTTGAAGTTCACCCTGGACGACGGCACCGGCACCGACCGCACCATTCTCTCCGGCATCCATGCCTTCTATGAGCCGGAGGAGCTGGTGGGCAAGACCCTGGTGGCCATCACCAACCTTCCGCCCCGCCCCATGATGGGTCTGGAATCCTGCGGCATGCTGCTCTCCGCCCTCCACAAGGTGAACGGCGAAGAACGGCTGAACCTGCTGATGGTGGATCCTCACATGCCCGCCGGAGCGAAGCTGTACTGATAACTTCGGCAGTTCTGACTCAAAGCTCTTCCGAGCTTTCCCAGACAGTCAAAAGCCCGCCGGTCCTCCGGCGGGTTTTTACGTCATTGACAAAAAAGGGCTGCCGGGATATTTCCCGACAGCCTTGATCCATCTTTATGGCAGAACAACTGGTTCCGCCTCCCCATCAAATTTCATTTATAGGCTTTCCCAACAGCCCTTTAAGCTTCCCGCTTTTTCTTTTCCGTTTTGCGTTGATGCCGGCGCGGTCCCCACCGCACCTGCCCTTGTATTATAAGACATGCCGATGAAAGATTCATTCACCGCATTGGTGAAAAACCCGCCTGTCGGGTCTTCTTCCGCTTTCCAGCCCTGTACTTTTTCATTTTAAACCATGCTATAATGAGAAATGACGACAGACAGCTCAGGAGGTTACGTTGATGAGCGATATTTTGAAACTGATGAGCGCGCGCCACAGCGTGCGGCAATACACGGACAGGCCCATTCCGCCGGAGGTACGGGAGGCGCTTGACGACTACGCGTCCAGGCTGAACGAGGCGGCGGATCTCCACATGCAGATCCTCTATGACGAGCCGGACTGCTTTTCTTCCCGCATGGCGCGGTACGGAAAGTTTGAAGGCTGCAGCAACTACATCGTCATGGCCGGGGCCAAGGCTCCCGACCTGGAGGAACGCTGCGGATTTTTCGGGGAACTGCTGGTGCTGAAGGCCCAGGAACTGGGGCTGAACACCTGCTGGGCTGCCCTGACCCATGGAAAGAGCAAGGCTGTCCTGGAAGACGGGGAAAAAGAAGTGATCATCATCGCGCTGGGCTATGGAAAGACCCAGGGCGCAAAGCGGAAAAGCAAAAGCTACCGCCAGGTGAGCAACATCACGGAGGACTCTCCCGAGTGGTTCAAGCGGGGTGTCCGGGCCGCGCTGCTGGCTCCCACGGCGGTCAATCAGCAGAAGTTCTGGCTGGAGCTGGATGGCGGCACGGTCACTGCGAAGGCAGGCCGCCTGGGCGCCTGCCTGCAGATCGATCTGGGCATCGTCAAGTGCCATTTCGCGTTAGGCGCAGGAACAGAAAACTTCAAGTGGGGATAAGACAGCGAACCTGCCCGCGCCGTACCTACTCCTCTAAGAACCGCAGCACTCTCTCGTTAAAGTCTTCCGCTTCTTCGTAGGCGGCGTGACCAAGCCCCTTATAGACGTGGAGCCGGCTGCCCGGGATCTTTTTCTGCATC
>JAGAEH010000088.1 GCA_017613225.1 Lachnospiraceae bacterium | reverse complement strand
TACATCGACCCGCACAACGACAGCGAGTTTGCCGCGATGGAGGAGCTCAAATACTGGCTGCCCGTGGATTGGTACAACGGCGGCATGGAGCACACCACGCTGCACCTGCTGTACAGCCGTTTCTGGCACCAGTTCCTGCATGACCTCGGCGTGGTCAGCGCGCCGGAACCCTACCAGAAGCGCACCAGCCACGGCATGATCCTGGGCGAGAACGGCGAAAAGATGTCCAAGTCCCGCGGCAACGTCATCAACCCGGACGACACCGTGGCCGAGATCGGCGCGGACGCCTTCCGGATGTACGAGATGTTCATGGGCGCGTTCGACCAGGCCATCCCGTGGTCCACCAGCGGGGCCCGCGGCTGCCGCAAGTTCCTGGACCGCGTGTGGCGCCTCCAGGACGTTCTGACCGATGACGAGGAAATCAGCAAGGACCTCATGGTGCCCTTCCACCAGACCATCAAAAAGGTCTCCGAAGACTACGAGGCGATGAAGTTCAACACCGCCATCGCCCAGATGATGACCCTGGTCAACCTGATCGCCGCGAAGGGTTCCATCACGCGGGGTGAGCTCCGGATGCTCCTGCTCCTCCTGTCCCCCGTGAGCCCGCACATCTGCGAGGAGATGTGGGCGCAGAACGGCTTCGGCGCTCCCCTCCACCACCAGCCCTGGCCGGCCTGGGACGACAACTACCTGACCGAGGACATGACCGAGATCGCCGTGCAGATCAACGGCAAGGTCAAGGCCAAACTGATGGTGCCCACCGGCATGACCCGCGAAGAGGGCATGGCCGAGCTGCCCGGACGGGAAGAGGTCGTCAGGCTCGTGGCCGGCCGGCAGATCGTCAAGGCCGTCTACGTGCCGGGCAGGCTGTTCAACCTGGTCGTCAAATAATACTTTTTCTTTTCCATACCGCCTCCGGGCGGTATTTTGTTGTTCATTTATTCTGATCGGATATGAAAAACGGTATTGTTTTTTCCCTTTCATGCATGTTATAATGGTTTATACGAAATAACTGCCTCTTTGTCCGTGAACGGACCACATCTGTACCATCAAATCCATCCGAGAGAAGGGATGCTATGACCGTCAAAACCGCTGTCACCCACCGACGCGCCCTGCGCAAGACCCTGACGCCCTACCTGCTGCTGGCTCCGGTGATCATTTTCATCTGCTGCTTCATGTTCTGGCCCATCATCAACGTGTTTATCCTGAGCATGCAGAACCACGTGGTCACCAAGCCCAAGAACTGGGGGTACACGGGCTTTACCCACTATATCAAGATCTTCACCAAGGACGCCGTGTTCACCAAGAGCATCTTCACCACCCTGCGCTGGGTGGTGGTGAGCGTGGCGTTCCAGTGCGTGCTGGGCTTCTGGCTGGCGTACGTGCTGAACAAGAAGTTCGCCCTCCGCGGCATCTCCCGCGCTCTGGCCCTGACTCCATGGGCCGTGGCCGGCGTGATGGTCGGCATCATCTGGAAGCTGATCATGGGCGAAACCTACGGCGTGTTCAACGACCTGCTCAAAAGGCTCGGGATCATCAGCCGGAACGTCTCCTGGTTTTCCAACGCGAGCCTGGCCACCTTCTCCGTGGTGCTGGCCAACGTCTGGCGCGGCATTCCCTTTTTCACCCTGAGCTTCCTGGCCGCGCTGAGCTCCATCCCGGACGACCTGTATGAATCCGCCAAGATCGACGGCGCCAGCGCTCCCCGCACCCTGTTCAGCATCACGCTGCCGATGATCCGGGACACGATCATCCTGACCACCCTGCTTCGCGCCATCTGGACCTTCAACGCCGTCGACCTGATCATCTCCATGACCGACGGCGGGCCCAACCGGGGCACCACCACCCTGGCCCTGTACATCATGACCACGTTCAAGAACAAGATGGACTACGGCTACGCCAGCGCCCTGTCCGTCATCGCCACGCTGGCCATGATGGTGTTCGCCTTCATCTACATCAAGTGGGGCAAGCTGGGAAAGGAGGGGATCAACTGATGAGCCGCAGGACGCGCACCCGCCTTTCCAACCTCCTGTTCCGGGACATCCCCGTCGTGCTTTTCCTCGTGTTCATGCTCTTTCCCTTCTACTGGATCCTGAACACTTCCCTCAAGGATTCCGTGGACGTGATCTCCATCCCGATCCAGTACTGGCCCAATCATCCCACGCTGGAAAACTTCGAGGGCCTGATTTCGCTGGGCTTTGACCGGTATTTCCTGAACAGCCTGTTCGTTGCCTCCTTTACCACGCTGATCATCATGGCCCTCTCCCTGCTGGGCGGCTATGCTATGAGCCGCTACCGCTTCAAGGGCCGGACGGTCGTGTACATCATGCTCCTGGCCACCCAGATGCTGCCTGCCGTGGTGCTGATGATCCCCCTGTTCCAGATCATGAACGGGCTGAACCTGATCAACAACCTGTGGAGCCTGGTGATCGTGTGCTCCTGCACCAACCTGGCCTACTGCATGCTGATGATGATGGGCTACTATAACTCCGTGCCCGTTTCCCTGGAGGAGGCGGCGCAGGTGGACGGCTGCTCGCTGATGGGGGCGGTGGTCCGTATCCTGATCCCCACGATGATCCCGGCCATTGTGGCCACCGGGGCTTACGCCTTCATCAATGCCTGGAACGTGTACGTTTACGCCATCGCTTTTATCACCGATAAAAAACAGTACACCCTGCCCCTGGGCCTCAACGCCTTCCAGGGCGAGTTCGGCACCGACTACGGCCACCTGGCCGCGGGCTGCGTCGTCGCCCTGATCCCCGTTCTGATTATTTTCGCCTTCCTTCAGAAGCGCATGGCCGGAGGCGCAACCGCCGGCGCGGTGAAGGGATAAGCGCGGGAATAGTAACCCCAATACACACATCGAACTTGAGGAGGAAACCATCATGAAAAAACTGCTCTCCGTGATCCTGGCGCTGTGCATGCTGCTGAGCCTGGCTTC
>JAGAEH010000087.1 GCA_017613225.1 Lachnospiraceae bacterium | reverse complement strand
GGCAGGCGGAGAGACTTTCTTTGCTCCGGACGCCCCTGAAGGAGAAAGAGTTTTATGACACCCTATATGATTACCTTCTTCGTAATGGTCGGTGTCTTCATGATCGGCTGCTTTGCGCTGAAATGGCCCGTCGGTGTTTCGATGATGGCAGCAGCCGTCATCGGCGGACTGGAGGGCATGCTGGCGCACGGCGCGAGCTTCTCCCAGACCATTACTGACCTGGTGCGAATGATGGTGGAAGGTGAGTTCGGCTACATCGATACGATCCTGACCATCGCCTGCGCCATGATCTTCATGAAAGTCATTGAAGACTCCGGCGCCCTGGATGCCCTGTCCTCTTTGCTGATTGAGAAATTCCACAAGCTTCCTGCGGTCCTGCTGATCCTGATCATGTTCATCATCATGTTCCCGGGCATGATCACCGGTTCCTCCACCGCAGCGGTGCTGTCCGCCGGTTCCATCATGGCTCCTGTTTTGCTGCTGCTGGGACTGGATAACGTGACGGCAGGCTCGGTCATAGCCATGGGCGGCATTCTGGGCATGATCGCACCGCCCGTGAATACCGCCGCGCTGGTCATCTGCGCCGGCATCGACGTGCCGTACGTGGGCTTCACCGGCCCGCTGCTGCTCCTGACCATGCCGCTGGCCATCCTTTTCGTGCTGATGCTCGGTCTGCCGAAGATCAAGAATCTGGACTACGAAAAGTTAAAACCCGCTCTGGCGAAGCAGGATGCGACCCGGAAGGAATACGGCTTCAAGATCTATATCCCGTTCCTGGTGCTGGTCGTTCTGATGATCTTCTTCAAGGTCATTGCCGCCAAGATCGGCGTGACGGATCTGGGCATGCCGGTCATCTTCCTGATCAGCGCCGCCGTCGGTCTGTTCACCGGCCGCAAGATCAACCCCTTAAAGGCTGTTCCCGCTGCCATCCGTACGGCGACCCCCGTCATGGCGATCCTGATGGGCGTCGGCATGTTCATCGAACTGATGACGGCCACCGGCGTCCGCGGCTTCATCGTCGTGACCTGCCTGCAGATGCCGGAAGCCCTCTGGCTGCTGGCCTGCTGCATCAGCATCCCGCTGTTCGGCGCGGTGTCGTCCTTCGGCGCCTGCTCCGTGCTGGGCGTGCCTTTCGCCTACATCTACGGCACCTACCTGGGCGGCAACGTCGTGGTCTGCCTGGCAGCCATCTCCCTGATCGCTGCCGTCGGCGACATGATGCCTCCGACCGCTCTGGCCGGTCTGTTCGCGGCACAGGTGACGGGCGTCAAGAAGTACACCAAGATCCTGGTCAAGTGTATCATCCCGATCATCATTCTTCTGGTCTGGGCCGGCTTCGTCCTGGTCAATTCCAAGAAGTACTTTGCCTGGTCGGTCTTCGGTTAAAGAGAGGAGGAGTAAAAAATGGTCACATTTACAACCGTCATTTATCTGATCATTGCGGCGATCGTTTTTGCCAGCGTCCTCTATAACCTGATCTGCAAGGAAGAAAAGGTCGTGGACAAGATCGCCTGCGCCATGATCCTGGTCCCGCTGGCCCTGCGCCTGCTTCTGATCAAGTAGGAGGTGCGGCATGGAAAACAAGACAAAGAAAAAAGGCTTAGTCAGCACCTGCATCATTCTGGTGATCGCCCTCGTCATGGCTACCGTCACGGGCATCAGCTTCAGCAAGAAGCGGAACTTCGTGGAAGACATCGTGGTCGGCAGCAACGTAACGGGAACGTTCAAGCTGGATGAGTACAATGAAAACTTAAAAGGCACCGTCGGCGACGTGGACGTCTACGTCCTGAAGGGAGAAGAAGCGGGCGGCAGCGTCCTGATCTTAGGCGGCACGCACGCCAATGAGCCGGCCGGCCACATGGCAGCGATCCTGATCCTGGAGCAGTTCCAGGTCAGCAAGGGGACCGTTTACGTCATTCCCAACATCTGCCAGTCCGGTCTGACCCACAATGACCCGCTGGAAGGCACCCCGCAGTATCTCCACTTCACAACGAAGAACGGAGAGATGCGCACCTTCCACTTCGGCTCCCGCGCGTCCGATCCGATCGACCAGTGGCCGGATCCGGATACCTATCTGCATACCTCCGGCAACTGGACCAGCGACAAGATCAAGGAAGGCGTCAAGACGACCCAGACCCTGTCCGGTTCCGAAGTGCGCAACCAGAACCGCTGCTATCCGGGCATTGCGGACGGTACGGTGACGGAGCGCGTCTCCTACGCCGTCACCAACATGATCAACACGCTGAAGATCGACATGGTGATCGACCTGCACGAATCCAGCCCGGAATACGCGGTCAACAACGCGATCGTGGCGCATCAGGATGCTCTCAGCATGGCGGCTGATACCAAGCTGGAGCTGGACGGCATCGACATCTCCATCCGCGTCGAACCTTCGCCCGCCGGCCTGCGCGGCCTGACTCACCGTGAGCTGGGCGACTACACCGACGCCTATGCGCTGCTCTGTGAAGTCGGCAACCCCTCTCAGGGACGTTTCCGCGGCTATACGGATGGAACGCTGGCAATCTCCGGCAAGGATCCCTGCTATGCAGCTGCCTATGCCATCAATGACGGCAAGCTGCTGTACGTGGACTACAGCTCCGGCGATTTCCCGCTCGCCCTCCGCGTAGCCCGTCACGTGGCGACCTGCGCCCAGCTGATCCTGTCCATGAACTTTGAGATCGACGATGCGGCCCGCGAAGTCATCGTGGATAATTTCGAGGATGCCGACATGATCGACGAGTTCTACAACGATCTGGTGGAAGCCGACGATCTCGGCCTGTGGCTGAATTAAGCGCAGACGGATGACCGACTGACGTCGGAAAAGCCCGGCAGGGAAAACTCCCTGCCGGGCCTTTTTGCGCGGCAAAACAAAAAAGCCGCCGGACGGCGGCTTTTCGTGGGCCATTGGGGGCTCGAACCCCAGACACCCTGATTAAGAGTCAGGTGCTCTACCAACTGAGCTAATGGCCCGCGGCGACGATGCACAATATACAACATCCGT
>JAGAEH010000005.1 GCA_017613225.1 Lachnospiraceae bacterium | reverse complement strand
TGGTCGCCAAAATGGTCTCCGGAAGCGCTTCTCAATAAAAATACTCTTTCCACTGCTCCGCCAATACGCCGCTGACAGAGCCTAAAGCTGCACTGATAAGTCCCATAGTAAAATCTCCTTGGTTTAAAAAAGTATTGGGGTTTCAATGTATATTGTAAACAATTATAACATTACATTTAATATTGGCAAGAAAAATATTTCAGAGATTCTTCGGCACTGCGTGCCTCAGAATGACAACAGCCTGTCATCCTGAGCGGAGCGTGCGCAGCACGCGCAGCCGAAGGATCTTTTCAGATCAGTCCCAGCGTTTTGCAGGCTGCGTAGACTCCGTCCTCCGCCATGGCCGGCGCCACCAGGTCCGCCGCGGATTTTAAAGCGTCCACGCCGTTTCCCATGGCCACGCCGATGCCCGCTGCACGGATCATTCCCATGTCGTTCATGCCGTCCCCGAAGGCTACCGTATCCTCGATGGGGATCCCCAGGTGCCCGCTCAGCTGCCGCATGCCCCGGGCCTTGTCGAAGCCCCTGGGCACGATCTCCGCCACCCGCGCCGAATGGACCAGGAAGTCATAGTATTCCGAAAGCTCCGCGAAGCAGCCCTGTACGTCCGCGTCCCTCATGTCCACGGAAAACTTGGAGAATTCCCACTCGCCCCAGGTCTCGTCGATGAGCCGCAGCCGCGGGCCGTTTTCCCGCATCAGTTTCTGGCCGTAGGCGTCCTCCATGAAGTCTTCCCTGTAGAGGTAAAGATATTCTCTTCCCTCCAGGATGGGCCGCATCCCGAAGCGTTTGGAGGTCTCCACCGTCCAGACGGCCCTGTCCTTCGGCACGCGGAAGTAGTACAGCACCTGGTCATGGTATTCTATCATGGTGCCGCAGCCGGAGACGATACCGTCAAAGCCCAGGCCCAGCAGTTCCTCGTTGTGGATGTAGCCCCTGCAGCGCCCGCTGCAGATCATCACGCTGTGGCCCTTTTCCTTCAGCAGGCGGATGGCCTCCTTGGTGCTGTCGGGTATGTAGTTGGCGCGGTCCCAGAGGGTGCCGTCGATGTCGAAATATACCGCTTTTCTGCTTGCTGCCATGCCGTTTCCCCTCCCCTTTTCACCGGGTATTATACCATTGAAACAGCCGTTAAAACAAGACCCGCGGGATGCTGCATCGTCCATATGGGATCCTGCACAGAACTTCCTTGATTTCAAAAGGGAAAAGCAGTGATATTTCTTTGACAAGAGGGGCTCTTTTATGCTAAAAATAATAAGGATAAGCAGTGCAATTTTCTTGTGCTGATTTTTCCATATCCTCATTTCGAATTATAAAGCGCACGTCCCCGTGCAATTTTATAATTATAACAAGGCAAATACAAAGAAGGAGGAAAACAACACAATGGCTTTAAAGAAACCTACTGTTCCGTTCAAAGGTACGCCGGAGCAGGAAGCAGAACTTAAAGCGGCCATCGCTGAGCTCAAGACCCAGCCCGGTGCCCTGATGCCCATGATGCAGAAGGCACAGGAGATCTACGGCTACCTGCCCATCGAGGTGCAGACCATGATCTCCGACGAAACGGGTATCCCGCTTGAGAAGATCTACGGCGTTGCAACGTTCTACGCCCAGTTCGCGCTGGAGCCCAAGGGACAGTATCAGATCTCTGTCTGCCTTGGCACTGCCTGCTATGTAAAAGGCTCCCAGCTCGTCCTGGACAAGATCGAGAGCACGCTGGGGATCAAAGCCGGTCACGTCACGCCCGACGGCAAGTTCTCCCTGGATGCCTGCCGCTGCGTAGGTGCCTGCGGACTTGCTCCCGTCATGATGATCAACGGCGAAGTCTACGGCAGACTGACCCCGGCCGATGTCGCGGGAATTTTGGCCAAGTATTAAAGCGCCATGATGACAGAGATATCCCTGAATATATTGGACGTAGCCGAGAATTCTACCAGGGCAGGCGCCAGTCTTGTCACAATACTGATAGATATTTCCTCTGCCGATGACACCCTGAAGGTGGTCATAGCAGACGACGGTTGCGGAATGACCCCTGAACAGGTGGCAAAGGTGACGGATCCTTTCTTTACGACCAGAACGACGCGCAAGGTCGGACTGGGAGTCCCCTTCTTTAAGATGGCTGCGGAAAGCTCCGGCGGAAGTTTCGATATCGTGTCCGAAGTGAATGTCGGAACGACGGTCACTGCCATATTCGGTTTAACCAATATCGACAGGATGCCCTTGGGTGATATCACCTCGACCATGCACAATCTGATCGTATATCATCCGGAATCGGATTTTTACTACAGATACACCGTGAACGGCGAGTCCTTCACCCTGGACACACGGGAAATACGGGAGATCCTGGGCGGAGTTCCATTTGATGTCCCGGAAGTTTCGGCATATATCAGGGAGTATCTCGAGGAAAACAAGCAGGAAATCGACAAGGAGGAAATCTATTAATGAAAAGCTTAGCTGAATTACAGGCTATCAGAGAAAAGATGCAGAATCGCGTCAACATGCGCTCCGAGAATTCCAATGCTATCCGCGTCGTGGTCGGCATGGCCACCTGCGGCATCGCGGCGGGCGCGAGACCGGTTCTGAATGAGTTTGCCGCCAAGGTCCAGGAGAAGGGTCTCACCGACAAGATCGTCGTCAGCCAGACCGGCTGCATCGGCCTCTGCCAGTATGAGCCCATCGTCGAGGTCTTTGAGCCCGGCAAGGAAAAGATCACTTACATCAAGATGGATGCGGAGAAGGCCGACGAGGTCATGGAGCGCCATCTGATCGGCGGCCACGTGGTGGAGAAGTACACCATGGCGGCATCCGGATTAAAATAAACAGGAGGTAGCACCATGTTTCGTTCACACGTATTAGTATGCGGCGGCACCGGCTGTACTTCCTCCGGTAGCTTAAAGGTCCTGGAAGCTCTGCAGGCAGAGCTGGCAAAGCAGGATCTGGATAAGGAAGTTTCCATTGTGCAGACCGGATGCCACGGCCTGTGCGAGGAAGGCCCCATCATGGTCATCTATCCCGATGCGACCTTCTATGCGAGAGTCACCGCCGAGGATGTTCCGGAGATCGTCTCCGAGCATCTGTTAAAAGGCCGTCCCGTCCAGCGTCTGATCTACAAGGATCCCAACGCTGTGGATGACAACGCTCTCCATTCCTTAAACGACACCGAATTCTATAAGAAGCAGGTCCGTGTCGCTCTCCGCAACTGCGGTGTCATCGATCCCGAGAACATCGATGAGTACATCGGCACCGGCGGCTATCAGGCACTGGGCAAGGTCCTGACCGAGATGACCCCCGATCAGGTCATCCAGGAGATCCTGGACTCCGGTCTGCGCGGACGCGGCGGCGGCGGTTTCCCCACCGGCTTAAAGTGGAAG
>JAGAEH010000086.1 GCA_017613225.1 Lachnospiraceae bacterium | reverse complement strand
TACGGTTCTTCTCAAAGCAGGGAGATCGTTGATTAAGCGCTGGAGGAGATCGCGACGCTTAGTCCGGACTATCTGCTCCTGGGCGGTGACATCACGGACGAATTCACGACAAAAGAGGAGATGGAATATATCTTCAGGAAGATCGGTTCCCTGGGCCTGGAGACCTACTATGTCTACGGCAACCACGACAGGCAGGACCGCGGCGAGCTGATGCTGGGAGCCACGCAGTATACTGAAACGGAGCTGAAAGACGCCATTGAAGGAAACGGCATCCGGATCCTCTGTGAGGACTTTGTGGAGATCAACGAAGACCTGATCCTGCTGGGCAGGGAGGATCCCACCCATCCCGATCAGCGCAAGGCAGTAAAAGACCTTCCGGACGTGCCGGAAGGCTGTTACGTCATCTGCATCGACCATACGCCGTATCAGAACGAGGAGATCGAGGAACTGGGGGCGGACCTGCAGATATCCGGCCACACCCACGCGGCCCAGTTCTTCCCGGAGATGACGGTCTACAAGCTGCTGGGCCTCAACGTGTACGGGGACTATACCATTGGGGACACCCACCTGGTGGTCTCCCCCGGGATCTCCGGCTGGGCGCTGCCGCTGCGGAGCGAAGGGCACAGCGCCTATGAAGTGTTTGAGCTGAGGTGATATGCCTTACAATGAAGACAAGATCATCGATATGTCAGCAGCCGGCGATAAAGGTACCTGTGTTTATATGGGACTGTCGAATGAAAGCCACAAGACGGCGAAGGAGATCTTTGATACATATGCAAATGCAGATGATGGTTTTATCAGAACAAGGATCTCGCTGAAAAACATATTTGATTCTGCGCCTGTCTCCCGATCACAGGCTAAATGCGTATGCAATCATCTGGATAAGTTCAAGGAAGTGGTCGTTGATTTTTCGGAGATCAGTTCGATGGGGCAGGGTTTTGCACATCAGCTGTTTGTTGTGTTTGCAAACGACCATTCTGAAATCGTCATTACTCCAATCAATATGAACGATGATGTCGCAAAGATGTATGATCATGTTCGTGCATCGGGCAGCCAGTAAATTGGAATAATGAATCCCAATAATTGGAATAAAGGGTGTTATTCCAATTATCAGGATAGGAACACCTCCGATGACGGAGCCTTACAGCTCCTTCATCATCTCTTTGAAGAAGTCTACCGCGGGCTCCAGGGTGTCCACGCCGACGTTTTCGTCCAGGCCGTGGATGCTCCCCAGCTGCTGCTTGTCGATGATGAACGGCGCGAAGCGGATGCCGTTGTCGCAGATCTTCGCGAAGCTGCGGCTGTCGCTGGCGCCTGTCATCAGATAGGGCGTGGGGATGACGTCCGGATAGATCCGGCCGCAGATCTTTTCCACCAGCTTGAAGGGCTCGGAATTGTAATCCGCGATGGGCGATTCCTGGTGGGCGCTTAGGACTTCCACATTCAGATCGAACTTTTTGGCCAGTTTCGTGATCGCCGCGATGCTGGCCTTTTTGCCCTGGTGATGGGAGCAGCGCATGTTGCCGATGATCCAGGCTTCCTGGGGCAGCACGTTGGCGCCGTCGGAGCCGCCGGCCATGGTGAAGGCGATGGTGGTGCGCAGCATTGCCGCGGCGGTGGGAGAGAGGGAAGGCATCACTTTTTCCAGCAGGATCTTTGTTTTGCCGATGTTTCCCGCCAGTTTGTTCAGCGGCTTTTTCAGGGTAGGCGCCATGCGGCGGAACATCTCGTGGATCACGGGCTCCATCTCCACTTTGAAAATGTGGGAGGAATCTGCGGCGGCCATGAACTTGCCCAGCCGCACCAGAGGGGTGTTCTTGCCGGGGGTGGAGGCGTGTCCGCCCTTGGATCTGGCGGTGAATTTCAGGTTGACGCCGCACTTTTCGCCCACGCCGATCATGGCGAAGGTGCCGTTGGCCCCGCCGATGGGGTCGTGCAGGATCATGCCGCCCTCGTCCATGGTCATCCACAGGCGGATGCCGCGCTTTTGCAGGATTTTTGCGATCTCCGCCGCGCCGGCGCCGGAGACTTCCTCGTTGCAGGCGCTTTCAATGTACAGATCCCGTTTCGGCACGAAACCTTCTTTGATCAGCTCTTCGGCGGACTGGAGGATGGCAAAGAGGTTCCCCTTGGTATCGAGGGTACCGCGGCCCCAAACTCTGCCGTCGGCGATGTCGCCGGAAAACGGCTCGTGGGTCCAGGGGCCGTTGGCCTCCACCACGTCGTGATGGGACATGAACAGCACCGGTTCCAGCGAGGGATCGGAACCAGGCCAGCGCAGCAGCAGGCTGCCGTGGAAGACTTCCGCGGTCATCGCCGCAAAGACGTTGGGGAACAGCCCCCGGATCACTTCGTGGAACGCTTCAAATTTGCTCAGATCCTCCTGATCGCGGACGGAGACGGTCTCGCACTGGATCATTTTGGACAGGGTATTTGCATATTCTTCGGAACGGGTCATGATGGTCCTCCTTTATGTCATCCTGAGCGGAGTGCCGAAGGCACGAAGTCGAAGGATCTTTCCGCCCACGTGTCATCCTGAGCGAAGTGCCGAAGGCACGAAGTCGAAGGATCCTTCCGCCCACGTGTCATCCTGAGCGGAGTGCCGAAGGCACGGAGCCGAAGGATCCTTCGACTCGCTCCGCTCGCTCAGGATGACAATTATTATAAATGGCGAGCGGGGACAATGCAAGGGATCCTTCGACTCGCTTTGCTCGCTCAGGATGACAATTATATTTGCGGCTTTGCTGTGTATTTGCTCCATGATATGCTATGATAAAAACGTAGTTTTGCGTTTGCTTAAGAGGATCATTTGCGAAAGAGAGGAAGACTCCATGGACTTTAATATCAACAGCCCGATCCTGTTCCTGCTGGTGGGGGTCATCGTGGCCGCCGTGCTGGGACAGTCGGTGTTCTTTTTGGTGAAGGCCTGGAAACGGGGGCGGGAGATCGGCATGCCGAAGGAGAAGCTGAAGAAGATCGCCTCCACGGCGGCGGTGTTCACCATCGCCCCGGCGGTGGCCATCGTGATCAGCGTCATCACCCTTTCCAAGGACCTGGGACTGCCCCTGCCCTGGCTGCGGCTTTCGGTGGTGGGCTCCCTTTCCTACGAGACCATCGCGGCCTCCAACGCGGAAGGCGCCATGGGCCTGGTGTTCGGCCAGGTAAGCAATCTGACGGCCAGCCAGTACATCACCGTGGCCGGCGTGATGACGGTGAGCATCATGCTGGGGATCTGGCTGGTGCCCGTAGTCTGCAAGCGCCTGCTGGGGGGCATGATCAGCATGGAAGGCCGGGACAAAAAGTGGGGCGAGATCTTCACCAACGCCATGTTCATCGGTATGATCTCCGCCTTTCTGGGCTATGTGTTCTGTGACTTTCTGGGTGTCTTTTCCGGCGATCTCCGGGGCCTGATTCCGGTGCTGGTGATGTTCGTTTCGGCCATCATCATGGTGCTGTGCGGCCTGGTGAAAAAGCGGCTGGGCTGGCGGTGGATCGCCGACTATGCTCTGCCCATCAGCCTGATCTTGGGGATGGCCAGCGCCATTCCCATCACGGCGATGCTTTCGTAGAAGGGAGGGACGGACGTGAACAAGAACATGAGTTACATGGACAGCGTGCATCGCTGCGGCAGGATATGGAACCTCTCCATGACGGTGGTCCTGCTGCTGTTCCCCCTGGCAGTGGGGCTGATCTTCGGGGCGGCCCCGGACTGGCACGGCTTTTGGATGGGCGTGATCGCCACGGCCCCCATGTACTGGGCGGTGGCCGTGGTGGAGACATTCACCTTCATCCCTATGCTGGGCGCCGGCGGCTCCTACCTTTCCTTTGTGACGGGCAACATTTCCAATCTGAAGCTCCCCGTGGCCATCAACGCCCTGGAGCAGGCGGAGGTGAAGGCCAGTTCGGAGGAGGGCGAGATCGTTTCCACCATCGCCATTGCTGTTTCCAGCATCGTCACCACGGTGATCATCATCATCGGCGTGATCCTGATCCGCCCGCTGACGCCGCTGCTGAACGCGCCGGTGCTGGAGCCTGCATTCTCCCAGATCCTGCCGGCCCTGTTCGGCGCCCTGGGCGTGGTGTTCATCTCCAAGAACTGGAAGATCTCCATCGCGCCGGTGCTCCTGATGCTGGTGCTGTTCATCTTTGTGCCCGCCCTGAACGCTGGGACCGTGGGGATCATGGTGCCGGTGGGAGTGCTCTTTACCCTGGCCGTGTCCCGGATCATGTACAAGAAGGGGATGCTGTAGAACAGGGCTTATTAAACCGGCAAAAGCGGTCGGTATGGCTGCTTGTTTTCTTCGCGGAACGGAGAAAACATAAGCAGCTGCTCGAATTCCGCATTGCTCGGTCCCAAACCCATGTCCAGGAAAGGGTGCTGTAGGCAGAGGCCATACTGATGCAGGGGGCAGCTGCTCGAATTCTGTATTGCCCGGTCCCAAACCCTTGTCAAGAAGGGGGATGTCGGCTAAAAAGACAGTAACTGGCAGTTTTAGCCGACATTACCGCTCATTTTCTAAACGGATCTGCAAAAAGAAAGAGGTGTGTCGGCTATTTTCTCCAACAGATGAGAAAATAGCCGACATATTTTTATGCCCGCCCACTTCCAAAAGAGATTTGATCAGTTTCTTCGGGTTTTATGTAGGCTGCGATTTAATGTTTTGACAAAAAAAGCCGACAGAAGGTGCCTGCTCCCTTTGCGGAACAGTTCCAAAACTGCTGTTGGTCGGCTAAATATCTAAGAACTCGATAAAAAAGCCGACAGGATCCGCCAATGCCCCCTTGTCATTTTGGATGCAGCGACCGCCAACGCCTTTTTGCCATTCTGGACGCAGTGCGCAGTGGCCTTTTGTCTTTCTGAAGGCAGTTCAGTGCCAATGCCCCGCTGTCTTTCTTAGCGGAGCGCAGTGGCCAGTGCCCCGCTGCCATTTTGAACGAAGCGCAGCGCAGTTGAAAAATCTTTAAAAAAAATGCTTGACACCTATTATACTTCGTGATACGATGTATCTCGCTACAAGATGTATAACGCAACAGGAGGTATGACATGGACATTCAGCTGAAGCGCGGTCTCTTGGACGTCTGCGTGCTGGCGGCCATTAAAAACGAAGACTCCTACGGCTATAAGATCATCAAGGACCTGAAGCCGTACGTGGAGCTCTCCGAATCCACGCTGTATACCATCCTCAAGCGCCTGGAACTGGCGAACATGCTAACGGTCCGAACGGCGGAGCACGGCGGCAGGCTCCGAAAATACTACCACATTACCGGACCGGGGCTGAAGAGGATCGAGGACTTTAAAGAAGAATGGAAGGAAGTAAACTCCATTTATCAATTTGTGATCAAAGAGGGGTAACGAACATGAGTAAACAGGAATTTTTAGCCGCATTGCGGAACGGGCTGGCAGGCCTGCCGCAGGAAGACATAGAAGAACGGATCGGTTTTTACAGCGAAATGATCGATGACCGGATGGAAGAGGGCCTATCGGAAGAGGAAGCCGTGGCCCAGATCGGACCGGTGGAGGACGTGATCGAGCAGATCATCGGGGATACGCCCTTTACCAGGATCGTAAAGAAAAAAGTCATGCCGAAGCGAGGCATGCGCGGCTGGGAGATCGCCCTGCTGATTTTGGGCTTTCCGCT
>JAGAEH010000085.1 GCA_017613225.1 Lachnospiraceae bacterium | reverse complement strand
TGAAGTATATTCCTACCGTCCTGATGATCCTGGACGGCTTTGGGCTCAGCGACAAGACCGAGGGCAATGCCCAGTATCTCGCCAACATGCCGAACATCGACCGGCTGTACGTGGACTATCCCAACAACACGCTGTCCGCCAGTGGACTGGACGTGGGCCTGCCGGACGGGCAGATGGGAAATTCCGAGGTGGGACACCTGAATATCGGCGCCGGCCGCGTGGTCTATCAGGATCTGACCAAGATCACCAAGGCGATCCAGGACGGGGACTTTTTCGAGAACCCGGAACTGATCCGCGCCATCGACAACGCGAAGGCGAGAGGCACGGCCCTGCACCTGTGGGGCCTGCTCTCCGACGGCGGCGTGCACAGCCACATCGAGCATCTGATCGCGCTGGTGGACATGGCCAAGCGCCGTGGCCTGGGCAGGGTGTTCATCCACTGCTACCTGGACGGCCGCGATACGCCGCCCACCTCCGGCATCACCTATCTGCAGCAGCTGCAGAATGCCTGCGAGAGGCTCCAGAGCGGCACCATAGCCACGCTGTCGGGCCGCTACTATGCCATGGACCGCGACAAGCGCTGGGAGCGCGTAGAACGCGCCTACAAGGCCCTGACGGACGGCAATGAGGCCATCATGACCATCGATCTGGCCAAGGCTCTGCAGGAGTCCTACGACAACGGCGTCACGGACGAGTTCGTGGAACCCACGGTGCTGGTGGACCGCAGCTGCCGCCCGGTGGGACGGGTGCACGACGGGGATTCCATCATCTTCTTCAACTTCCGTCCTGACCGCGCCAGGGAGATCACCCGCGCCTTCGTGGATCCGGAATTTGACGGCTTCAAGAGAGAGCAGCTGAAGGACCTGACCTACGTCTGCTTCACGGAATACGACGCCACCATGCCCAACGTGACCATCGCCTTCCCCAAGACCGCGCCGGAGAATACCCTGGGCCAGTACATTGCCAGCCTGGGACTGCATCAGCTGCGCCTGGCGGAGACGGAGAAGTACGCCCACGTGACCTTCTTCTTCAACGGCGGCATCGAGGCCCCGAACGAGAACGAGGACCGCATCCTGGTGCCTTCTCCCAAGGTGGCGACCTACGACCTGCAGCCGGAGATGAGCGCCTATCAGGTGCGGGACGAGCTGGTGAAGGCCATTCTGGAAAAGAAGCACGAGCTGATCATCATCAACTTCGCCAATCCCGACATGGTGGGCCATACCGGCGTGCTGGAAGCCGCCGTCAAGGCCGTGGAGGCCGTGGACACCTGCGTGGGCGACGCCGTGAAGGCGCTGCTCTATGCCGGCGGCCAGATGCTGATCATTGCCGACCACGGCAACTGCGAGACCATGATCGAGCCCGACGGCTCCCCCATGACGGCCCACACCACCAATCCGGTGCCGGTGATCCTGATCAGCAATAACGAGACCAGGAGCCTGATGTCCGGCGGACGCCTCTGCGACGTATCGCCGACTCTGCTGGACATGATGGGACTGCCGCAGCCGGCTGAGATGACGGGGCATTCGCTTCTTATCAAATGAGGTCAGCCATGAAAAGATCAGTCTATCTGATGTCTTCGGACGGGAAGACGAATCTGCATGTGAATATCTGGACGCCCGAAGGCGAGCCCCGGGCCGTGCTGCAGATCGTGCACGGCATGGAGGAGCACATGGGGCGCTATGACGAGTTTGCCCGTTTCCTGAACGAGCATGGCATCGCTGTCATCGGCAACGACATGATCGGCCACGGCAAGTCCGTCAACAGCCCGGAAGACTATGGTTTCTTCGCTGAGACCAACGGCAAGACCTACCTGCTGAACGACATCCGGAAGGTCAATGCCTACGCCAAGAAGAACTTCCCCGGCCTTCCGGTATTCCTGCTGGGCTTTTCCATGGGCTCTTTCCTGGTGAGGCGCTACATCACCAAATGGGGAAAGGAAGTGGACGGCGCCCTTATCCTGGCCACGGGATATTTTTCGGGCGACGCCGCCAGATTCGGCAAGTTCCTGGCCTACACGAAGGTCCTGTTCTGCGGCGCCAGATCCAAGGGCTGGCTGCTGAACATGATCGCCACGGGACTCAATTCCCTGAAATTCCGGCTCAAGGGCAAGGGCTCCTGGCTTTCCAAAAACCAGGAGAGCATCGACGCCTATGAGAACGATCCCGCCTGCGGTTTTCCCTTTACCGCCTCCGCGATCCACACGTTGTTTACAGTGATCGAGGAGCTGGGGGATAAGAAGGACTTCGGACAGATCCCGAAAAATCTGCCCATCCTCATGGCCTCCGGCCTGGAGGATCCTCTGGGAGGCAACGGCAGCGGTGTGCTGAAGATCTACAACCAGTTCGTGAAGCTGGGGATCAGGGATCTGAACGTCCAGCTGTATCCCAACGACAGGCACGAGATCCTGAACGAGACCGACAGGGAGGACGTCTACAGCGACATCCTGTACTGGATGGAACAGCGTCTATGATGGACGTCAGGGAACGGATCGAGGACCTGGAATACGAGCTTTTGAGCCCCTACGCGGCCAAGAGCAGAGAGGCTGTGCGCGATGTGGCTGAAGAACCCAGCGACATCCGCACGGCCTATCAGCGCGACAGGGACAGGATCCTGCACTCCAAGGCCTTCCGCCGGCTGAAGCACAAGACCCAGGTCTTTTTATCGCCGGAGAAGGACCATTACCGCACCCGGCTGACCCACACACTGGAAGTGTCCCAGATCGCCCGGACCATCGCCAGGGCCCTGAGGATGAACGAGGATCTCACGGAGGCCATCGCCCTGGGCCACGACATCGGCCACACGGCCTTCGGCCACGCGGGGGAGGACGTTTTAAACGAGATCACCCCCGGCGGCTTTTCCCACTACGAACAGGGCATCCGGGTGGTGGAGCTGCTGGAGAAGAACGGAAAGGGCCTGAACCTGACGAAGGAGGTCCGGGACGGCATCTTAAACCACCGCATGGTGCGGATGCCCGCCACCATGGAGGGTAAGATCGTCCGGATGTCCGACAAGATCGCTTACATCAACCACGACATCGACGACGCCATCCGCGCCGGCATCCTGACGGAGGAGATGCTGCCTCAGGACTGCACGAAGGTGCTGGGAAACAACGTGCACGACCGCCTCAACACCCTGGTCAACGACGTGATCGTCACCAGCTGGGAGCGGCCGGAGATCGAGATGTCGGAACCCGTCTACACGGCGCTGCTGCGCCTGCGGGAATTCATGTTCAACTATCTGTACAAGGGAAGCATTGCCAAGGCCGAGGACGAAAAGGCCAAAAACGTGCTGAAGATGCTGTATTTCCACTATCTGGAGAACATTGAGCTGCTTCCCGAGGAATACATGGACCAGGTCTGGCTCCGGGGCGAAAGCTGGGAGCGGGCGGCCTGTGACTACGTGTCCGGCATGACGGACGACTACGCGATCCACCGCTTCAAGGAACTGTTCGTTCCGGCGGCGTGGAAATACTGATGAACAATTGAGAGGACCATGCATTTTCCCGAAGATTTTGTTGAAGAGGTGCGCAGCCGCAATGATATCGTGAGCGTGATATCCAGTGTGGTGGCGCTGAAGAAAAAGGGCGGACGCTATTTCGGCGTCTGTCCGTTTCACAATGAGAAAACACCCTCTTTTTCTGTCTCCGGGGAGAACCAGCTCTATTACTGCTTTGGCTGCGGGGCCGGCGGCAACGTGGTCACTTTCGTGATGCAGTACGAAAACTTTTCCTTCCAGGAGGCCATCACCTATCTGGCCGAACGGGCTGGCATGGAGGTGCCGGAAGATACGGCCTCCGCAGCCGCGAAAAAGGAAGAAGACAAGAGAAAACAACTGCTGGCCGTGTACCGGGACGCGGCGGCATTCTACTATTATCAGCTGAGGTCTCCGGTTGGAAAGGCGGCGCTTTCCTATTTTGAAAGACGGGGCCTGACCGAGGAGACCATCAAAAAGTTCGGCCTGGGCTACGCGCCCAGATCAGGCAGCCCTCTCTATGCCTACCTGAAAAAGAAGGGCTACAGCGATGAACTGCTGGACCAGAGCAAGCTGCTGAAGATCGACAGCCGCGGGGCCTGGGACCGGTTCTTCAACCGCGCCATGTTCCCCATCATGGACATCCACAAGCGGGTGATCGCCTTTGGCGGACGGGTGATGGGAGAGGGGGAGCCCAAGTATCTGAATTCCCCGGAATCGGACATTTTTGACAAGAGCCGCAATCTCTATGCCCTGTACCTGGCCAAGAGCTCCCGCAGGCCCTACTTCCTGCTGTGCGAGGGATACATGGACGTGATCTCCCTGCACCAGGCCGGTTTCGACTGCGCCGTGGCATCTCTGGGAACGTCCTTCACGTCAGGACACGCCTCGCTTTTGAAGCGTTACAACAAAGACGTGATCATCACCTATGACAGCGACGCGGCAGGCGTCCGGGCGGCGCTGCGGGCCATTCCCATCCTGAAAGAGGCCGGGATCCCGGTAAAGGTCCTGGACATGTCGCCCCACAAGGACCCGGACGAATTTATCAATGCCCTGGGGGCCGAGGAGTATCAGAAGCGCATCGACAACGCGGTCAACGCTTTCTTCTTCGAGTGCGACGTGGCCTGGAAGGCAGTGGACAAGAGGGATCCGGAACAGGTGTCCGGCTTCCAGAAGGATCTGGCGGCGAAGATCGCGTCCTTTGAGGACGCCCTGACAAGGGATAATTACATCGACGCCTGCTCCCGCCGCTACTTTGTCAAAAAGCAGGCGCTGGCGGAGCGGGTCAATTTCATCGGCGGCAGGAAGATGCCCGAGCAGGATCTGCTGTCGGAGGAAAGGCGGCTCTCCGCCAACAGGAAGAAACAGCAGAAGGACAAAAAGTCGGAGAGCTACCTGATCACCTGGCTCTCGCGGACAAAGCTGCCCTTTGAGACCATCGACAGATACCTGAAGCCGGAATACTTTGAAAACGAGCTTTACAGCCGCGTGGCGGCGGACATCCTGCGGGGAAAGGACGAGCATGACCCGGTCAGCCTGTCCCGCCTGATCGACACCTACAGCGCCGAAAACGAAGAGTACGGCAAGCAGCTGTCCCGCCTGTTCATGGCGGAGATCGACGAGGACGACAAGATCGCGGCGGAGAACCTGCGCATGATCAAGCGCGATTATCTGAACAGCCTGCTGAACAACAACCCCGGTCCGCAGGAGCTTCAGAGGCTCATCAAGGAGCGCGCGGAACTGGACAAGGAGGAGATATGTCTGAGACCCTGAGACCGGGACAGCATTATGATAGTGAAAATGATGCGCAAGACCGGCCTTCAGGAATGAAAAGGCCGGTCCTTTCCAAACGTCTGGAGCGGATCCTGTCCATGATCCGTCCCGGGGCGCTTTTGGCGGACATCGGCACCGACCACGCCTATGTGCCCATCGCCGCAGTCGACCGCGGCCTGTGTGACATGGCCCTGGCCTGCGACATCATTCCCGGACCGCTGGAGCGGGCCAGGGCAAACATCGAAGCTGCAGGTCTTGCTGATCGCATCGAGATCCGGCAGGGCGACGGCCTGGAAGCTCTGGGTGAAGATTGTCCGGACTGTATCGTGATCGCAGGCATGGGCGGATCCCTGATGGGCCGAATTCTGCGGGAGGGCTGGGAAAGGCTGGAAAACAGCCCGCAGCTGGTGCTGTCTCCCCAGTCGGAGTGGATGGAGTTCCGACGGTTTTTAATTGACCACGACTGGATGATCTGCCGGGAGGCGATGGTGGAAGAGGACGGAAAGTACTATCTGATCCTGGACTGTGAAAACGGCCCCGTGGCCGGTACGGAAGTGAAATATGCGGAGCTCCGGTACGGAGCTCACGCCGTCTATGATCCCGGAGACCTGCCCGTCCGAAGGGAATACATACAAAAGGATCTGCAGACGGCCCGGTCGATCCTCAGCCGGCTGAAGAGAAATTATTCCCCGGCGGCTGCGGCCAGGCGGGAAGCGCTGGAAGAGCTGATCGGGGACGCCCTTTGGGAACTGGGAGAGGGTGACATCTACGAAGGCAGAACCATTAACGAGCGAAGCTATTCTAGATTTCGAGGAAGACTGACACTGAAAGAAGAGAGCTGAAAACACCATGAGAAACCGCGATATCATTGCAATTCTGGAAAACCTGGCGCCCAAGAGCCTGGCCTGCGGCTGGGACAACACCGGCCTGCAGACGGGCAGCCCCAACGATGAGTTCAAGGGAGTCTACGTTGCCCTGGACGCCACCCCGGAGACGGTCGGGGAAGCCGTCGCCGCGGGCTGCAGCCTGCTGGTGACCCATCATCCGCTGCTGTTTTCCCCGGTCAGCTCTGTCACGGACCAGACGGTACAGGGGAAAATGATCATGGAGATGATCAAAAACGGCCTTTCCTGCTACAGCATGCACACCAGCTACGACAAGGCGGTGGGCGGCATGGCGGACGCCGCGGCAAAGCGGATCGGGATCAATCCCATGGCTCCCCTGGAAGAGGGCCTGGAGGACGGGAGCGGCATCGGCCGCGTGGGCATTCTGTGGGATGCGGAAAAAAGTTCGCCGAAAGTGATGACGGTCCGGGAACTGGCGCAGCAGGTGAAGGAAGCCTTCGGCCTGCCGGGCGTCACCATCTACGCGAAGGATGAGACGGCCCTCGCCGCCACGGCTGCGGTCCTGCCCGGCAGCGGCAGGTCCGAGTGGCCCCTGGCCCTGGAAGCCGGAGCCAAGGTCTACATCACCGGGGACCTGAATTATCACACGGCGCTGGATGCCATGAACGCGGACCTGGCGGTGATCGATGCGGGCCACGACGGCATCGAGCATATTTTCATTGAGGAGATCGCCGGTCTGCTTTCAAATAATATTCACGGGAATGACTTGATTTATACACAAAAGTGGGTTAGTATTGCTCAATATATCTGATGGAGGTTTTGGTTTGAAGCAGAGATCTCAGTTCAAGAGCGGATTTTTCTCCGGCGTCGGCGCGACCCTTGCGGCACTGATGCTGGCTTTGGTCGTTACAATGCTGGTCAGCGCCGGCAAACAGTACGGTGTGATCGACAACGATACCAAGCCGGCCTCCGTGGATGAGCAGGGCGGCATCGCCAGCGCCGTCAATAAAAAGCTGAAGGAGATGCAGGACTACGTCGACTACTATTACATCTTCGATTACAGCGAAGATGAAGTGGTGGACAAGATGCTGAAGGCCTACGTGGACGGGCTGGGAGACAAGTACTCCGCCTATTACACGAAGGACGAGATGGCCGACATCACCGAGAGCATGACCGGCGAATACTACGGCATCGGCGTGTCCGTGACCCAGGTGGAGGAAGGCGCGCTGATCATGCAGGTCTTTGACGACAGCCCCGCCATGGAAGCGGGACTGCAGAGCGGCGATATCATCATCGGCGTCGGGGACACCGTACTGGCCGGCATGGATCTGGACAACATCGTTACCCTGATCCGCGGCGCCGAGGGCGAGAGCGTCACCCTCACCTACAGCCGCAACGGAGCAGCCACTACCATCGAATGTGACCGCCGCAAAGTGCAGACCCAGACCGTCAGCTACAAGATGATCGAGGGCACCAATGTCGGATACATCGAACTGACCCAGTTCGAGGACGTCTCCGTCAGCCAGATGCGCAAGGCAATCCAGAAGCTGACCGATCAGGGCATGGAGAAGCTGATCCTGGACATCCGCTCCAACCCGGGCGGACTGCTGACTTCCGTCATCGATATCGCGGACATGTTCCTGGATAAGGGACAATACATCCTGCACACCAGGTCCAAACAGGGGCTGGAGAGGAACTACGCCTCCGAAAACGCCCCCATCTATACCGGGGAGCTGCTCCTGCTGGTGAACGAGTACTCCGCCAGCGCCTCCGAAGTCCTGGCATCTTCGCTGCAGGACAACGGCCGCGCCAAGCTGGTGGGCACCACCACCTTCGGCAAAGGCATCGTGCAGACCTATTTCTCCTTAAGCGACGGCACGACGCTGAAGATCACCACCGAAAACTACTTTACCGCCGACTGGCATGACATACATGGAAAGGGGATCGACCCGGACTACGCCGTGGAGCTTGACGCCGACAAAGAAGGCGACGAGCAGCTGGACAAGGCCCTGGAGCTCTTTGGCTCCGGGAACTAGGCCGGAGAGAAAGGAGAAGATGAAGCACATCGACGTAATTGACAGAACCTTGCCGGAACTGGATAAAGATCTTGCCAACACGCTGCTTTTCAGAGAGAAAGCAGCGTTTGTTTCGACTATCGAAAGCTTTGGCGTGGACAGGATCGAACTGCCGGCGATCCGCAATAAGAAAGAGGATACGGTCATCTGCAAGACACTGGCAGCCTCGCTGAAAAACTGCGCTGTGTCCATGGCCGTGGACGGAAAGGCCGGTAACGTGGAAGAGGCTTGGGAAGCCGTCAAATGCCATCCGAAGGCCATGCTGACGGTGGAGCTGCCGGTATCCACGGTGCGGATGGAATACCAGCTGCATCTGAAAGAAGACGCGCTGCTTGCGCGGATCAGCCAGCTGGTGGGAGCCGCCGCGGCCCTGTGCGGGAACGCGGAGTTCTGCGCCCAGGACGCCGGGAGGGCGGACGCCGCCTTCCTGGATAAAGCGATAAAGACCGCTCTGGAGGCCGGCGCGGCGCAGATCACCCTGTGTGAGGACGCGGGGGACAAGCTGCCGGAAGAGGTGGCCGGGATGGTGGCCGCGGTAAAGGGGAAGGTGAACGTCCCCGTATTCGTGCGGCTTTCCAATGGCAGCGGCCTGGCGGTTGCCAACGCGCTGGCGGCCATCCGCGCGGGAGCCGACGGCGTGGTGACGGCAGTTTCCGGAACGGCAGTGCTGAACACGGAGGCTTTCTCCGACGCCATGAAAGTCTTCGGCGGCACGCTGGAGGCGGAGTGCGGCCTGAACGGTACCCTGATCCACAGCGACATCCGGAAGATGTCCGGCAGGCAGAACCGCCTGGCGCCCGGCACCCAGTCCGCGGTGGAGATGACGGATGCCGCGGCCATCTACCTGGATACGGAGAGCAGCATCGAGCAGGTAAAGGCCGCCACGGCCCTGCTGGGCTATGAACTGTCCGACCAGGACCTGGGCGCGGTCTATGACGCCGTCATCGGCGTCTGCAAAAAGAAGCACAGCATCGAGGGCAAGGAGCTGGAGGCGGTCATCGCGTCCACGGCCCTGCAGGTGCCTTCCACTTATCACCTGGAGAACTACCTGATCTCTTCCAGCAACATTACCGCCTCCATGGCCCAGGTAAAGCTGAACAAGGAAGGAGAGATCCTGGAGGGCGTTGCCAGCGGGGACGGCCCCATCGACGCGGCCTTCAACGCCATCGACAACGGCATCGGCCATCACTACGAGCTGGACGATCTGCAGATCCAGGCCGTCACGGAGGGCAAATCGGCTCTGGGCGCCGCCCTGGTGCGGCTGCGCAGCGACGGCAAGCTCTACTCCGGCAACGGGCTCTCCACCGACATCGTAGGCGCCAGCGTGCGCGCCTACATCAACGCGCTGAACAAGATCGTTTTCGAAGAAATGTGAAATGGGGATGGTTCCCTTTTCACCTGACCGTGTATAGGGGACGTTTCCCTATACACGCATACAGAAAGAACTGACTATGAAACTCGCTTATTCCACCAGGGACGTCTTCGCGGCATCCTTCCTAGAACAATGTGACCTGGCCCGGGACTACGGCTTTTCCGGCTTCGAGATCTTCGATCCGGTGACGGAGCGCGCCTCCCACGGGGACAGTATCTTCCGAGGCAACCGTCTTTCGGACGCCAAGCGCAAGCTGCGCAACCGCCGGCTGACGGTGACGGCGCTGCGTTTCCCGCTGCCGCTGGATCACCCCGGCGTGACGGCCCATCAGTTGTACTCAGTGGTGGAGATGGCGGACCAGGCCGGTGTGGAGCAGGTGATCGTGGCACTGGAGCGGGAGATGCCCATGGAACAGCTGCAGAGCCTGCTGCGGGACGCCGTGGCCCACGCGGAGGAGACCGGCATCGAGATCCTCTTCGAGACCTCCGGCCCTCTGGCCGGTTCGGAACACGCGGTGCAGCTGCTGCGGCGGTTCGCCTCCGTGTGCCTGGGGGTCTCCTGGAATGTGCGGGGCACTTTTTTTGACGCGAAGGAGAGCGTGGAGACCACCATCAAGACTTTAGGCGCCTACATCCGCTACGTGCGGCTGGGGGACCGGAAAGACGGCGTAAACGTGCTGCTGGGCGAAGGCAGCCTGCCCATCGACCCGCTGCTGCGGGCCCTGCGTTCCCTGAACTTTGAGGGCACCATCTGCGCGGACTGGAACGACGAGATCCGCCACGCCGACGTGGTGCTGACCCACTTCGTGAGTTTCTTAAACGGCCGCGAAGGCTCCGGCAGAGAGCAAAAGCTCCAGTACAACCGCAGCCGCACCGGCACCTTCCCCTGGCCCAAATACGAGCAGGTGGACCTGACCTTTTCTCAGGTGCTGGACACCATGGCGGAGCTCTATCCGGATCAGTACGCTTTTAAATACACGACGCTGGACTACACCCGCACCTATGCCCAGTTCCGTGATGACGTGGACAAAGTCGCGGCGGCTTTCATTACCATGGGGGTGAAACCGGGCT
>JAGAEH010000084.1 GCA_017613225.1 Lachnospiraceae bacterium | reverse complement strand
TGTTATCAAAACAATCACCACTATGGAAAATAACAATATGATCTTTTTTTCTGTTGATGTCATTTTTAATCCCTCCTTGTCTTATGGGTAATAATTTCTTCTGTCCATATATACACTTCGAGTTTGAATGTGTTACAAAAAGATCCGGCAGAGTTTCAGCCCCTGCCGGATCTTTCTTTTAAAACAGATGCTTACTGCGCCAGAGCCACGGTCTCGCGGGCGATGGCCAGCTCCTCGTTGGTGGGGATCAGCATGACCTTAACCTTGCTCTCCGGCGCGGAGATGACGGCGTTCTTGCCGCGGACGTTGTTGGCCTCATCATCGATGACGACGCCCAGGTAACCCAGATAATCGCAGATCAGCTTGCGGGCGTTCTTGTCGTTCTCGCCTACGCCGGCGGTGAAAGCGATGGCATCCACGCCGTTCATGGCGGCAGTGTAGGCGCCGATGTACTTCGCTACGCGGTAGCGGAAGGCCTCCAGGGCCACTTCGGAGCGGTGGCTGCCTTCCTGGCGGGCGGCTTCCACGTCGCGGAAGTCGCTGGAAACACCGCTCATGCCCAGCATGCCGGACTTCTTGTTCAGAATGTTCAGCACGTCGTTCACGTCACGGTGCTCCTTGTTGCAGATGTACTGCACGACGGCGGGATCCACGTCGCCGCTGCGGGTGCCCATGATCAGGCCTTCCAGTGGTGTCAGGCCCATGCTGGTGTCCACGCACTTGCCGCCGATGGAGGCGGAAATGGAGGCGCCGTTGCCCAGGTGGCAGACGATGACCTTCGCGTCGGGCTTCAGGCCGCCGAACTTGATGGCTTCGCGGGAGACGAACATGTGGCTGGTGCCGTGGAAGCCGTAGCGGCGTACGCCGTACTTTTCATAATATTCGTAAGGGATCGCATAGAGATAGGCCTTCTCTTCCATGGCCATGCCGAAGGTGGTATCGAAGACCACCACGTTGGGTTTGCCGGGCATGGCGTCTTCGCAGGCCTCGATGCCCATCAGGTTCGCGGGGTTGTGCAGCGGGCCCAGGTCGAAGCAGTCGCGGATGACGTCCTTCACATGCTGGTCCACCAGCATGGGGGTGGTCAGCGTAGGGCCGCCGTGCAGGACACGATGGCCGATGGCGCCGATCTCGTCGGTGCTGCCGATGACGCCGTGATCCGCGTCAAGCAGGGCTTCCATGACCAGCTTCATGGCCGCCTTATGGTCGGGCATGGGGCTTTCAACGACGTACTTATCCTTGCCTGTGGTCTGATGGGTCAGTCTTCCGTCGATGCCGATACGCTCGCAGAGTCCCTTCGCTTCCATCTCTTCCGTTACGGAATCGATCAGCTGATACTTTAAGGACGAGCTGCCGCAGTTAATAACCAAAACCTTCATTCTTTACGATCCTCCTGTGTGTTGTTTTTCAACAGTGGTTTAACCTTATTTATTTTATATCGTTCATAGAAAATATGCAACCGCAATAATTCTGTCTGTAAAGGCCGTATTCTTTCGAAAGCCTGATGGAACGCAGGTATCCGTCTTTCTTTTTAAAGTTGGAGTTCAGCCAGGGGACGCCGCAGGCCTGGGCCAGTTCCTCGCCGATGGCATTGATCAGTTCGGCGTTCTTGTGGGGGCTCACCGTCAGCGTGGTGGTAAAAAGGTCAAAGCCCAGTTCCGCGGCCAGCTCCGCCGTGCGGGAAAGCCGCAGCCGGAAGCATTCTATGCAGCGGGCGCCGCCTTCCTTTTCCTCTGCCAGGCCCCTTACCGCCTCATAAAACCGTTCGTCATCATAATCGCCTTCGATGAAGCCGATGCCTTTTGTCCCGTCCGGATCATATTCCTTTAAAAACTTCTTCTGATTCTCCAGCCGCAGCAGGTATTCCTCCCGGGGGCCGATGTTCGGATTATAAAAGAATACCGTCACCTGATAGTCCTGCGCCAGCTGGATCACTACGGCAGTGGAACAGGGGCCGCAGCAGCTGTGCAAAAGGATCTTCGGTTTCTCGTTCATGTCTTGACCATCCTTCCCCCGGTGATTATACTCGGACTATGATAGCTTATAAGATCACTTCCAACAAGGACTTTGCGGGACAGCTGTTCCTCTCGGATACCTTCGACCGTTTTCTTCTGTCGGAGGCTGTCTTCAACGTCCCCTATACCGTCTCCATCGACGGGTCTTACACTTCGGAAGAAGGCGCGGCCTCCGTGGCCTGGGGCGCCGTCCGGGGAATCTGCACCCAGCTCATCAAGGGAAAGGAACTGCCCAGGAGCTTCCACATCGTGCTGAAGCTTTCGCCGGAAAACCTTGCCCGTACCCTGGCCAGCATCGATCAGAGCCTGGACGCCTCCGCCGTCAGCGGAATGTACATGAACATCCGCTTCGAGGAGGATGCCTTCACTCTCACCACCGGCACCGCCGTCTCTGATTTTTCGGTGATGCGCCGGATCAACGAAGCCTGGGACCGTCTTACTCTTCGCTTCTTCCGCTCTCGGGAGATCGATCTGGAAGAGCTCTGATCTCGAACCAGAATTCCACGCCGTCTCCGGTATTGATCACCCCGCAGGCGCCTTCGTGCCTTGTGATGATCCCCTTTACGATGGATAAGCCGATTCCGCTCCCGCCATAGGAACGGGTACGGGCCTTGTCGACCTTGTAGAACTTCTCCCACAGCCTGGACAGGGCTTCTTCCGGGATCTCCTCCCCGGTATTGTGGATCGCCACATGGGCCATCTGCTCCGGCGTGAGCCAGGCCCTGACGGTGATCTCGCCGGGGCTGGAAACGTAGTGGCAGGCGTTGGAGAGAAGGTTCTGGATCACCTCTTCGATCATGAACTCGTCCGCTTCCACCATAAGCTGTTCCGGCGCCAGAAGCTTCACGGACACTCCCTTATCCCTGGAAAGCATGGCGGAAGCCTGCATCACGCCCTTGATCACGTCGATCAGGTTGAATTCCACCATCTCCGGCTTGGAGATGCCGGACTCGATCTCGTCCAGAGCCAGCAGGCGCTTCACCAGGCGGTTCATCTTCTCCGCCTCGTCGATGATCACGTCGCAGTAATAATCCATGTTTTCTTTGTCGCCGTCCGCGATCCCGTCCTTCAGTCCCTCCGAAAAGCCCTGGATCAGGGCGATGGGGGTCTTCAGTTCATGGGAGATGTTGGCGATCAGTTCCCTGCGGTTCTCATCGATCTTATTCTTTTCCTCGATGTCCTTCTCCAGCTGGGAATTGGCCTGGCGCAGCTCCGTGATGGTGCTGCTCAGCCGCTCCGACATCAAGTTCATGTTATTGCCCAGGGTGCCTATTTCGTTTTCTTCCCTGCCTTCATACTTGCCCGAAAAATCCAGGTCGGAGATCTGCTCCGACAGTTTTGCAAGGGATACGATGGGTGCGGTAAATCGCTTGGAAAGGGCATAGATCAGCACGGCGCCCAGGATCAGTCCGGCGCCGCCCACCATCAGAAGGAAATTGCCGGTGATGCCGACGCTGGCCTGTACGCCGGCCATGGAAGTGGTGATGAAATAGGCGTGGCGGTTATAGACGCCCATGCACTCGATCTGATCGCCGCTCATGCGGTTGTCGAAGATGCGGTAGAGCACGTAGTCGTCGGTGCGCTCAAAGATCTCATCCGCCACGATGGACTCTCCCATCATGTAGCTTTTGAAACGATTGGTAACGGTATCCAGGTTGTAGTTGCTGGAATAGACGCTGTGAGGCGCGTAGGAAGTCAGGTCATAGATGCCTATGCCCAGGTTTCCTTTGGCGGCCATCATGTTCAGCCGCTGTTCCGCGCCGGTGTCCTGGTGATTGATGTACCCGATGACCAGCGGGATCGCCGTCTTCACGTCATCCCGCTTGTTGCGCACCGCGTAAGGTTCCAGGCCGAAGGTGATGACCAGGAACAGCAGCAGGGTGATGGATGCCAGCATTCCCGCCAGCAGCAGCGTATGTTGCAGACGGACCGAATGCTTCATCATTCCACCTCGAACTTATAGCCCATGCCCCAGATGGTCTTGATGTAGTCGCCCTTTTCACCCAGCTTGCTCCGCAGCTTTTTCACGTGGGTGTCGATGGTGCGGGCGTCGCCGTAATAGTTGTAGTTCCAGACGTTGTTCAAGATGGTCTCGCGGCTGAGCGCCAGGCCCTTGTTTTCAATGAAATAGGTGAGGAGTTCGAACTCCTTGAAGGACAGGTCCACGGGCTCGCCGTCGATGGTGACGGTGTGGGCAGCCTTGTTGACCTCGATGCCGCCGATGTTCAGGATCTCCGGCTTCTGGTCCTTCGTGCGGCGCAGCAGGGCCTCCACCCTGGCCACCAGGATCCGCGGGGAGAAGGGCTTGGTGATGTACTCGTCCACGCCCAGGGCAAAGCCCTTCAGTTCGTCCCGCTCTTCCGCCCGGGCCGTCAGCATGATCACCGGCACTTTGGAGAATTTCCGGATGGCCTCCAGCACCTCCCAGCCGTCCATCTTGGGCATCATCACGTCCAGGATGATCAGATCGATGCTGTTGTCGTTATAGAATGCGGTAAGAGCCAGCTCTCCGTCCGCGGCTTCCACCACACGGTAATTGCTCTTGACTAAAAAGTCCCGCAGCAGTTTGCGCATGCGCTCTTCATCGTCCACGATCAGTATCTTATAGGTGTCCATGATGACCTCCGAATACAGTATGAAGACCCTCTTTTAGGATCTTCTATACTTTAGCAAAACAGTGCCGGAATATCCACCCATTTCACAGATTGTTTAGAAAACTGTGTTATATTTTGCTTTATTGACAGTACCACCCCTTGACCGTATAATCTTAACCAAACACAACAGGCAGGCATTTACATGAATTTTTTAGATAAAATGGAACGAAAGCTGGGCCGCTTCGCGGTCCGCAATCTCATGATCTATCTGATCGCCCTCTACGTGGTCGGATTCATCATCAACGCCACCAATCCGCTGTTTTACCTTCAGTACCTGTGCCTGGACGCCTCCAGGATCCTCAAGGGAGAAGTCTGGCGCCTGGTCACCTATCTGTGCTATCCTCCTTCAGACAGCATCCTGCTGACGCTGCTGATGTGCTATTTCTATTTCCTGATGGGGCGTCTTCTGGAGCGCATCCAGGGCACCTTCCGCTTTAACCTGTACATTTTTACCGGCATCATCGGACAGTGGATCGCGGCGATCCTGATCTATCTGATCGGGGACACCATCTATCTTCTGACGCCCAGCTATATCTACACCACCATGTTCCTGGCCATCGCCGCCACCTATCCGGACATGAAGTTCTACCTCTATCTCGTGCTGCCGGTCAAGGCCAAATGGCTGGCCCTGCTCTACGGCGCGCTGATCGGCTATTCCATCGTCAAGGGCGACTGGGCCAGCCGTGTGGCCATCATCCTGTCGCTGCTGAACTTCATCATCTATTTCCTGCTGATCCGCAAACCCGTCCAGAGGGCGCAGCAGTTCAAAAGACAGGCGGAGTTCCACCGCCAAGCCGCGCCGGCGTCTTCAGCCAAAGGCGTGCCCCGCCACCGCTGCGCCGTCTGCGGCATTACGGAACTGGACGCGCCGGACATGGAGTTCCGCTACTGCACCAAGTGCGACGGGAACCTGGAATACTGCATGAACCATCTTTACACGCACGTTCACGTGCACGATCAGACCGGCCCGCAATAAAAGTGCCGGCATCCACTTGACAAACAGAAAGCCTTTCACTATAATCGAACATATGTTTGATACCAAGATCGGGAGAGATATCTTAGCAGGAGGCTGTTTATGGTAAACGAAGACAAGCAAAAGGCACTGGACACGACCATCGCCAACATCGAAAGGTCCTACGGCAAAGGCTCCATCATGAAGCTTGGGGACGAGAACGCCCATCTCAACATCGAGACGATCCCCACAGGCTCCCTGGGCCTGGACATCGCGCTGGGGCTGGGCGGACTGCCCCGGGGCAGGATCGTGGAGATCTACGGACCGGAATCCTCCGGCAAGACCACCGTCGCGCTGCACGCCATCGCGGAAGCCCAGAAGAAAGGCGGCATCGCCGGCTTCATCGACGCGGAGCACGCGCTGGATCCCATCTACGCCAAGAACATCGGCGTGGATATCAACAACCTTTACATCTCCCAGCCGGACAACGGCGAGCAGGCCCTGGAGATCGCCGAAGCCATGGTCCGCTCCGGCGCCATCGACATCATAGTCATCGACTCCGTCGCCGCGCTGGTGCCCAAGGCCGAGATCGAAGGAGAAATGGGCGACCAGCAGGTGGGCCTGCAGGCCAGGCTCATGTCCAAGGCCCTGCGCAAGCTGACCGCGGTCATCTCCAAATCCAACTGCATCGTGATCTTCATCAACCAGCTGCGTGAAAAGGTGGGCATCATGTTCGGCAATCCCGAGACCACCACCGGCGGCCGCGCGCTGAAGTTCTACTCTTCCGTCCGCATGGAGGTGCGCCGCATCGAGACCTTAAAGCAGGGCGGCGAGCAGGTGGGCAACCGCGTCCGCGTCAAGGTGGTGAAGAACAAGGTGGCCCCTCCCTTCAAGGAAGCGGAATTCGACATTATGTTCGGCAAGGGCATCTCCCGTTCCGGCGATATTCTGGATCTGGCCGCCAAGCTGGACATCGTCAGCAAGAGCGGCTCCTGGTTCTCCTACATGGGCGAACGCATCGGCCAGGGCCGGGAAAACGCCAAGCTGTACCTGGAGTCCCATCCGGACGTGATGGCCGAGATCGACGCCAAGGTACGCAGCCACTACGGCTTTGCCGCGGAAGTTCCCGAGGAACCCCGGGGACAGATGGATCTGTCGGATCAGCTGTGATCCGCCGCACTTTAGAAAACACGGCCACGACTCCCGGACCCATCGGCCCGGGAGTTTTTCTATGATCTCACCGTATGACTAGATATTGTATTTTGTCCGAACCACAATGCCATACATGTCGTATTTTTGCCCTAAACAGGATATCTTAACCATACTTCTCAGAATCCAAATAAATCTGTCAATATGGTGACGATTATTAATTGACATTGCCTTCTTCCTATAGTTAAATGGAAACGTATTTTTTATTGTTTCCGATGGGAGGGAAATTCAATTGGACTACTTAAAAGAGATGATCAGGCGGGAAGGCAAAGTCCTGCCCGGCAACATCCTCAAAGTCGGCAATTTTCTGAATCAGCAGATCGACATCGACCTCTTGAAGGAGATCGGCAAGGAGATCGCCCGCCTTTACAGGGACGATAAGCCTACCAAGATCCTCACCATCGAATCCAGCGGAATAGCGCTTGCTGTTGCCGCCGGTTTTTATTTGAACGTGCCGGTGGTCTTCGCCAAGAAACACAGCAGCAGCAATGTGGACGGCGCCGTTTACACCGCCCCCGTCCATTCCTACACCCACAACAAGGACTACACCATCCTGGTGAGCCGCGAATACCTGAAGCGGGAGGACCGTGTGCTGCTGGTGGACGATTTCCTGGCCATGGGCTGTGCCTTAAACGGTCTGGTGGAGCTGGTGGAGAAGGCCCACGCCACCCTGCTGGGCGCTGCCATCGCCATCGAAAAAGGCTTCCAGGAAGGCGGCGACCTGCTCCGCAAGAAGGGCATCCGCATCGAGTCCCTGGCCCTGATCGACAGCATGACGGATACTTCCGTCACATTCAGAGAATGAACCTTCGAGACAAAGTCTCTTAGCAAATAAAGGATAACAGGAGGAAATCATGAAAAAATTCATCGCAACCTTACTGGTTCTGGTCCTGAGCCTCACCCTTCTGACGGCATGCGGCAGCAACGGCGGCACCACCACCGCTCCCGCTTCCGAGTCCGCCGGAACGGAAGTCAAGGCCGGCTTCATCTGCCTGCATGACGAGAACTCCACCTACGACCTGAACTTCATCAACGCCGCCAAGGAAGCCTGCAAGCAGATCGGCATCGAGCCCATCATCAAGACCAACATTCCCGAAGGTCAGGAGTGCTACGACGCTGCTGCCGAGCTGGTAGACGCCGGCTGCAACATCGTCTTCGCTGACAGCTTCGGTCATGAGGACTACATGATCCAGGCCGCCAAGGAATTCCCGGAAGTGCATTTCTGCCACGCCACCGGCACCAAGGCCCATACCGAGAAGCTTGCCAACTATCACAACGCTTTCGCCTCCATCTATGAGGGACGTTTCCTGGCTGGCGTCGCTGCCGGCATGAAGCTGAACCAGATGATCGAAGAAGGCCAGTTCACCGCCGAGGAAGCCAAGATCGGTTATGTCGGTGCCTGGACCTACGCGGAAGTTATCTCCGGCTACACCAGCTTCTTCCTGGGCGCCCGCTACATCTGCCCCACCGCCACCATGGAAGTCACCTTCACCTCTTCCTGGTACGATGAGTCCGCCGAGAAGGAAGCCGCTCAGCTGCTGATCAACGACAACTGCAAGCTCATCAGCCAGCACGCTGACTCCATGGGCGCCCCCACCGCCTGCGAGAACGCCGGCGTTCCGGACGTCTCCTACAACGGCAGCACCATCTCCGCCTGCCCCAACACCTTCATCGTCTCCTCCCGCATTGACTGGGTTCCTTACTATGTATACTGCATGAACCAGGTCAAGGCCGGCGCCGCCATCGATGCCGACTGGACCGGCGATCTTTCCACCGGCTCCGTCGTTCTGACCGAGATCAACGAGGCAGTCGCAGCCCCCGGCACCGTAGAGAAAGTTGAAGAGATCAAGAAGCAGCTGGAAGACGGCACCCTGCACGTGTTCGACACCTCCAGGTTCACCGTCGACGGCGAGACCCTCACCACCTACATGGCTGACGTGGACACCGACCCCAACTACACCGGCGATACCGAAGTCATCAAGGACGGCTACTTCCATGAATCCGAGTTCCGTTCCGCTCCTTACTTCGATCTCCGCATCGACGGGATCACGCTGCTGAAAGAAGCTTATTAAGCCCTTTCGACCGCGGGGGACCGTAAGGCCCCCCGCTTTACTTATTTGTAAGCCTGTCTCATCCGAGGCCGGTGTACAAATGAGTAAAGAGCAAACCATTTGTCATTCTGTGCTTCGCTCAGAATCAAGTTACAGGAGAATCACCTTGGAAGACAGAATCCCTATTCTTGAAATGCGCCATGTTTCTAAGCGCTTCGGCGACATCATCGCCAACGATGACGTTTCGCTGAAGCTCTATCCCGGCGAGATCCTGGCCCTTCTGGGCGAAAACGGCAGCGGCAAGACCACGCTGATGAACATCCTCTCCGGCATCTACTATCCGGATGAAGGTCAGGTCTTCGTGAACGGGCAGGAGGTCTCCATCTCCTCCCCGAAGGATTCCTTTGACCTGAAGATCGGCATGATCCATCAGCACTTCAAGCTGGTAGACGTGATGTCCGCCGCGGAAAACATCGTGCTGGGACTGCCCGGCAAGCTGGACCTTAAGAAGGCCGAGGCCGACATCCGCGAGATCTGCGACCGCTACGGCTTTGAAGTGGATCCCCGCCAGAAGATCTACACCATGTCCGTGTCCCAGAAGCAGACGGTGGAGATCGTAAAGGTCCTCTACCGCGGCGCCAACATCCTGATCCTGGATGAGCCCACCGCCGTGCTGACGCCCCAGGAGTCCGAAAAGCTCTTCGCCATCCTGCGCAACATGAAGGAAGCCGGCCACGCCATCATCATCATTACCCACAAGATGCACGAGGTCATGGCCATCTCCGACCGGGTCTCCATCCTGCGCAAGGGCCGCTATATCTGCGATTTCATCA
>JAGAEH010000083.1 GCA_017613225.1 Lachnospiraceae bacterium | reverse complement strand
GATCAAAGCGGATCACCCGGAACTGGGCGGTCTGGACGTAATGTTGACCAAGATCATCCCTTCCGGCGCTGGACTGGGTGGAGGAAGCGCTGACGCGGCCGTGTTCTTAAAGCTTCTGGAGATCTTATGCAGCCTGGAACTGAGCCGGGAGCAGCTGTTTTCCTATGCGGAAAGACTGGGGGCCGACGTGCCGGCGCTGCTGCTTGCGGAGCCCAGCCTGGGAAGAGGGATCGGCGAGGTCCTGACGCCTCTGGAATGCCGCGTGAAAGCGCAGCTTCTGATCGTTTCCCCCGGCTTTGCCTGCAGCACGAAGGAGATGTACGGCCGCTTTGACGGCAGGACGGACCTTCAGCAGCCGGAGAACGCCGGCGCGCTGATCAAGGCGATGGAAGAGGGGGATCTGGAAAGCCTTTGCGGCAGTCTCTTCAACGTGTTTGAACAGCTGCTGGATCCGGCGCAGCGGGAGAAAGTGGAAGATCTCAAAGCCGAGATGCTCCGCCTGGGGGCCCGGGGAGCACTGATGACCGGCTCCGGTTCCTGCGTATTCGGCCTGTTCGAAAGGGAAGAAGAGCGGGATCTGGCGGCGGAGGTCTTATCAAGAACATACGGCGTCTGGCGGGCTTCCCTTCTGGATCGTAATAATTCAGAGGTCTGTGATTGACGGAATTTCAAGAGATCAGGGAAAAATATTACTAAAATATTACTAAAATATTAAGCAAATGGTTGACACGGAAATCCACTATGTGTATATTTTAAAATGTTCCGACGGATCACTGTATACCGGCTGGACCACGGATCTGGCGCACCGCCTGGAAGCTCACAACGAAGGAGCGGGGGCAAAGTACACCAGAAGCCGCAGGCCGGTGGAGCTGGTCTATCACGAAGTGTTTGATTCCAGGTCAACGGCATTGAAACGGGAAGCGGCCATCAAAAGGCTGTCCAGAAAAGAAAAGCTTGCGCTGATCGAGGTACATTAAGCGGGAGAGTATATGGCTTTTCAGGCAAAAAAGATCATATGGATCGGGATCGTCCTGATCCTGGCACTGCTGTTTTTCCGCGCGGAAGCACTGGCGGAAGGGGAAAACGGCTGGGTCACGGAAGAGGGCGAGACCTTCTATTACCAGGACGGCGAAAAGCTGAAGGGCTGGCAGGTCATCGACGACGCCAGGTACTACTTCAAGAAGGCCACCGGCGTCATGGTGACCGGGGTCGTGTCCATCGAAAACCAGTACTATTTCTTTGCCGAGGACGGCAAAAACCAGACCGGCTGGCAGACCATCGACGGCTGTCTGCATTACTTCGACCCGGACGAGGGCTACATGTACACCAGCACCGCGGACATCGACGGGGCGCAGTATCTCTTCGGGGAAGACGGCAGGATGCTGACCGGCTGGCAGACCATAGGAGACTACAAATACTATTTCAAAAAGGACAGCGGCCAGATGGCCGTCGGCTTTGTCACCATCAGCAAAAAAGTCTATTATTTCAATGAGCTGGGCCAGAATCAGACCGGCTTCCAGACCATCGGCGAAAGCATCTATTACTTTGATCAGGAGACAGGCGTCATGGCGGTGGGCAAGACCCAGATCGCGGATGCCTTCTATTTGTTTGACGCTGAGGGGAAAGAACTCTTCGGCTGGCAGAAGATCGACGGCGGGTCCTATTACTTCCTGAAGACCAGCGGAAAGATGGTGACCGGATTCAAAAAGCTGGATTCCTACACCTATTATTTCAACGCGGACGGCCTGATGCTGAAGGGCTGGCAGACCATCGGCTCCTCCAAATACTATTTCAGTGTCAAAAACGGCCGCATGCAGACCGGCCTGACGAAGATCAGCAACATCTACTATCTGTTCAGCGACAAGGGCGTGATGCTGACGGGCTGGCGGACCATCGGAGAGGACAAGTACTACTTTAAAAAGTCCAACGGCCAGATGTCCGTGGGCTTTACCGTGATCAGCAAGAAGACCTACTATTTCAGCAGCGACGGAAAGCTCCAGAAAGGCTGGATGACCATCGACGGCAAGCGGTACTACTTCAACGCGGACACCGGCGTCATGGCGGTGGGCAAGACCCTGATCGGAAAGGCCTATTATTACTTCAGCAGCGAAGGCGTGCGCGGCTCCGGATGGAAGACCATCAGCGGCTATAAGTATTACTTCAGCAAATCCAGCTACAAGATGCTGACCGGCCTGCGGAAGATCAGCAATTACTACTATTATTTCGATGAGACCGGGAAGATGGTGAAGGGGAAGGTGACCATTAACGGCTACGTCTGCCCCTTCGCGACTCCCTCCGGCAAGCTGCTGAACAAAGTGGAAGTCCCCTCCAACGCCAAGGGACTCTACACCGCAGCGAATCAGGAGGTGAAGGTGGTGGGCCGCACGGGGACCTACATCGTGGCGCGTACCGGCTATGAACTGAAGCTGGAAAAAGCGGGCTTCCCGGACAGCTATATCCCCTATCTGGTAGCCCTGCACAAAAAGTATCCGGACTGGGAGTTCGTCGCCCAGGATACGGGCCTGACCTGGACGCAGGCCGTAAACAAGCAGTACATGTTCGACTACGAGAACAAGGCCGCCGGCATTGACATCCACTATCTGCCGTCGCCCTGGTACGGAACGAAGGCTGTGAGCCTGATCTTCCTGGACGAGGGCCATCCGGCTTCCTGGTTCTCCAACGAAGTCCGGTCCAAAAAGTGGTACAGGGGCTATTATACGGAAAAGCAGTCCGACGGCTATTATTATCCCGTGGGCTTCGACTCCAGCAGCCTGACCATCGCGTCGAAGGCCATCATCAAGTACTATCTGGATCCCCGCAATTTCATGGATCCGGACGGCAACAGCTTCTTCCAGTTCCTGGATCTGCACTATGATGAATCCCAGACGGCGGAGGCGGTGAAGAAGGCCGCCGTCGCCAAGGGCAGCGACTGGCTGTCCAAGACGTCCTACAAGCATAAGAACGGAGACGTGGTCAATTATCCGAAGATGGTCTACAACGCGGGCAAGGCCGCGGGCTTCAACCCCCTGGCCCTTCTGTGCCTGATGACCCAGGAGATGGGCACCACACTGAAACTGTCGGACGGCAGCGAAAAGCCGGCCATCTCCGGCACCGCTTCCATCGAGGTGGTGCTTCCCACCGGAAAGACCGAGACCCGGAAGGGATACTACAATTATTTCTACATCGGCGGATACCAGGACGAGACCCTGGGATACAACGCCTGGCAGCGGGCCCTCTGGTACGCCAGCGGCATGAAGGAACCGAAGAAGAACACCTCCTACGGAAAGCCCTGGAACACCCGGGAGAAGGCCGTCAAGGGCGGCGCGCTGTACTTCAAGGAGAATTACCTGGACAACGGCCAGAATACCCTGTACACCAAGCGGTTCCACGACGCGGTCCATCAGTACTGCACCAACATCGACGCCGCCTGGGCCGAAGGCTGGCTGCTGGGACAGGCCTATACGGAGGAACTGCGCACCACCACGACGCTGAAGTTCTACATTCCGGTCTACAAGAACATGCCCGCCACCCCTGCGGCGATGCCGAAGTGACGCGAAAAACTTTTTGTAGACGAATCCGCAAATTGTGATATAGTAAAGATTGGAGAAAAAATCTCAATCTTAATATTTTTGGAGGTATTCTATGTCAGTTAGAGTTGCTATTAACGGTTTAGGCAGGATCGGCCGCCTGGCTCTGCGCCAGATGTTCGTAGCCGATGGTTATGAACTGGTGGCTTTCAACGATCTGTGCGATCCCAAGATGCTCGCTCATCTGTTAAAGTATGATTCTGCTCAGAAGCGTTTCGATGCAGACATCAAGGCCGGTGAGGACTGCATCATCATCAACGGCGTTTCCATTCCGCTGTACAAAGAGGCGGACGCCAACAACCTGCCCTGGAAGGAACTGGACGTGGACGTAGTCCTGGAGTGCACCGGTTTCTACACTTCCAAGGCCAAAGCCATGGCCCACATCAATGCGGGCGCAAAGCACGTCGTCATTTCCGCTCCTGCGGGCAATGACCTTCCCACCATCGTGTTCGGCGTTAACGAGGGCACCATCACTGCCGAGGATACCATCATTTCCGCCGCTTCCTGCACCACCAACTGCCTGGCTCCCATGGCTGACACGCTGAACAAGCTGGCCGCCATCGAGAAGGGCTACATGACCACCATCCATGCTTACACCGGCGATCAGATGATCCTGGACGGCCCTCACCGCAAGGGTGACCTGCGCAGAGCCCGTTCCGCCGCCATCAACATCGTTCCCAACAGCACCGGCGCCGCCAAGGCCATTGGCCTGGTCATTCCGGAACTGAAGGGCAAGCTGGACGGCTGCGCGCAGCGCGTACCGGTCCCGACCGGCTCCCTGACCCAGCTGATCGCTGTTGTCAACGGCGAGGTCGATGAGGCTGCCGTGAACGAAGCCATGAAGGCTGCTCAGTCCGATTCCTACGGCTACACCGAGGATGAGATCGTTTCCACCGACGTCATCGGCATGACCTACGGCTCCCTGTTTGACGGCACTCAGACCAAGTGCATGCCCATGGGCGACGGCAAGACTCTGGTGAAGTGCGTTGCCTGGTATGACAACGAGAACTCCTATACCTCTCAGATGGTAAGGACGATCAAGTACTTCAGCGAGCTGACCAAATAAGGAACAGCAAGCAAGACAAGAGGGGTGTGTACAGAGATGTGCACACTCCTTTTGCTATGTCGGAGCGAAGATCCGGAATTTCCGCCGGACTTGGGGAGGCAGGGGCTCACCATTTCCCTTTGTGCTTGTTTGAAAGAAGTCGGATGCTTCGCGGGCCGGCCGCAATAGAGTATTATAGTCATTTCGGCCGGCTTTGGAACTGTTCCGACACAGCGGGTTTAACAGTTGATATGCAGAGATCTGGAATATTAATAACTGACATGAGATATGGAATAGAGATCTGAGAGAAGAGCTCTGATTCGAAAGGAAAATAGGGAGGATAAGCCGGCTGAAAATACTGAAAACAGTGATTGCGGCCGGCTGTCTTCTATTTGGAGGTTGAAAAATGAGCGGAAAAGTTTTGGAGTGAAAGCTTAAAGATATCAGAATCATCAGATCCCGACCATAAACCAAAACAAGATACTAAACAGCCCTCGGCCGCGGGGGCATGCGCAAGAGCTGTCCCCCGCCGCCATTCTCCGCGGGGCACGCGCAAGAGCTGTCCCCCCGCCGCCGTTCTCCGCGGGGCACGCGCAAGAGCTGTCCCCCCGCCGCCTTAAGCCGAAGAGGCACTCGCAAGTCATGTCTCCCCGCCGCCTTCCGCCGCGGGGGCACGCGCAGCGGGAGCTCGGATCCCGGTTTTGCCCACGCTCCCGGTCCTCGGTCAGGACAGACGTCTCGCTGCGGAACTCGCTCCGCTCAGACAGGTCCTCGCTCGACGTCTTCCCGTCGGACCGATCGCTGGCAAAACAAGGGCGTGATCCGGCAATGCTGCGCTTAGCCTTCCCGCGGCGAGAGGCGAAGGCTCGTTCTCATTTTTAGTTTGTAGTATTTATAGGTGTGATCCGTGAGAGTTAAAACAGATCGGAATGGCTCCCGGTGCGGGACAAGAAAAGATAGAGAGCATCTTGATCGATGCGGTAGATCAGGATCCAGTCCGGCAAGATATGGCATTCTCGAAATCCGCTGTAGTTTCCGGTCAGACTGTGATCGCGGTATCTTGGTTCCAATGGCTGCAGGTGTGCCAGCTTGTCGACTGCATCTTCTAAGAGGTCCAGGTCGAGTCCGCGTTTTGACAGGATCTTCAGATCCCGTTTAAAGCGGTTAGAAGGTATGATTCTAAGCATCGTTCAGAACATCCTCCTTCAGCTCACGAAAGCTGGCATACTTTTTGTACTTGTCCGGATGCGCTTTCATCTCATAGTATTCGTTCATCGCAGAGATGGTATCTGCGTTGGGCGTTTCAAGGGTGATGACAAAAGGAATTCCCTTTACCCGTACCGCCTGTTTAAGAAAGATGGAAATGGCAGTAGACAGATCCATTCCAAGATCGGAAAAGAGCTTGGATGCATCCTTTTTGAGTTCGGGATCAAGGCTGATGTTGGTGCTGACTTTAGTCGCCATGGCTGATACCTCCTAAAAACAAGATGATTATGCTATGTTATACGCATAATGTCAATATAATATGTGTATATGTGATGATTTACATAAAGGAACTCCGCTGCCTCCGCCGCTAGGGCACGCGAAAGAGCTATCTGCCCTCCACCTCCGCGGAGGAACGCGCAGGCCATGTCCCCCCGCCGCTTTTCGCTACGGGGGTCACGCGCAAGAACTGTCCCCCGCCGCCTTCCGCCGCGGGGGCACGCGCAGCGGGAGCTCGGATCCCGGTTTTGCCCACGCTCCCGATCCTCGGTCAGGACAGACGTCTCGCTGCGGAACTCGCTCCGCTCAGACAGGTCCTCGCTCGACGTCTTTCCGTCGGACCGATCGCTGGCAAAACAAGGGCGGGATCCGGCAATGCTGCGCTTAGCCTTCCTGCGGCGAAGGAAGCTGGCCGTTATGTCTGGGTTCCGCGAAAGCCTGTGAGAAAAATGTCAAATTCACCTGCGGAGCGATTGCGAACAGCCATCTCTTATGCTATATTAATTAGTTGAAAAAACATGAAAAACCATAGGAGGTCTCTTATGAAGAAAACGGTAGATGATATAAACGTAAAGGGCAAAAAAGTCCTGGTCCGCTGCGATTTCAACGTCCCCATGAAAGAGGGGAAGATCACGGACGACATCCGCATCGTGGAAGCTCTGCCCACCATCAAGAAGTTGATGGCGGACGGCGGCCGCATCATCCTGTGCTCCCATCTGGGCAAGCCGAAGGGCACCGTGAAGCCGGAGCTCTCCCTGGCGCCCGTGGCAGTGCGCCTTTCCGAGCTGCTGGGCGTGAACGTGGTATTCGCGGCTGACGACAACGTCGTGGGCGAGAACGCGAAGAAGGCCGCCGAAGCTCTGCAGGACGGCGAAGTGATGCTGCTGGAGAACACCCGCTTCCGTCCGGAAGAGGAGAAGAACATCGACAATTTCAGCGAAGAGCTGGCAAGCCTGGCGGAAGTATTCGTCAACGACGCCTTCGGCACCGCTCACCGCGGCCACTGCTCCAACGTGGGCGTGACCAAGTACATGAAGGAGAACGCGGTCGGCTATCTGATGCAGAAGGAGATCAAGTTCCTGGGCGACGCGGTGGAAACGCCCGTCCGTCCTTTCGTGGCCATCTTAGGCGGCGCCAAGATCTCCGATAAGCTGAAAGTCATCGACAACCTGCTGGAGAAGTGCGACACCCTGATCATCGGCGGCGGCATGGCCTACACCTTCGTGAAGGCCATGGGCTTTGAGACCGGCAAGAGCCTGGTGGACGATGAAAAGGTGGAGTACTGCAAGGAGATGATCGAGAAGGCGAAGAGCCTGAACAAGGAACTGCTGCTGCCGGTAGACACCGTGGTGGCGGATGAGTTCCCGAACCCCATCGACGCGGAGATCGCGGTGGAAGTGGTTCCCACCAATGCCATCCCTGCGGAGAAGATGGGTCTGGACATCGGACCGGAGACGGCCAAGCTGTTCGCGGCGAAGATCGCGGATGCCAAGACGGCAGTGTGGAACGGCCCCATGGGCGTGTTCGAGAACCCGATCCTGGCAAAGGGTACTTTCGCCGTGGCGCAGGCGCTGGCTGATTCGGACGCCACTTCCATCATCGGCGGCGGCGACTCCGCGGCGGCTGTGAACCAGCTGGGCTTCGCGGGTAAGATCACCCATATCTCCACCGGCGGCGGCGCTTCCCTGGAGTATCTGGAAGGCAAGGAACTGCCCGGCGTAGCCGCGGTAGACGAGATCTGAATAGAAACGGAGGATTTGATCATGAGAAAGAGACTTGCGGCAGGCAACTGGAAAATGAATATGACGCCTTCTCAGGCGAAGGCATTCGTGGCTGAGATGGCCGAGAGCATGAAGGACGCGAAGAACGAAGTGCTGTTCTGCGTTCCTGCCATCGACATCCTTCCCGCCATGGAAGCGGCGGCCGGCACCAACATCCAGATCGGCGCCGAGAATCTGTATTTTGAGGAAAAGGGCGCCTACACCGGCGAGATCTCCCCGCTGATGCTGATGGACGCCGGCGTGAAGTACGTGATCATCGGCCATTCGGAGCGCCGTGAGTATTTCGCGGAGACTGACGACACCGTCAACAAGAAGGTGCTGTGCGCGCTGGCCCACGGCCTGACCCCCATCATGTGCTGCGGCGAGAGCCTGAAGCTGCGCGAGCAGGGCGTCACCATGGACTGGGTCCGCATGCAGGTGAAGATCGGCATGCAGGGCGTCACCGCGGAGCAGGCCAAGGGCATGGTCATCGCCTATGAGCCCATCTGGGCCATCGGCACCGGCGTAGTCGCCACCACCGAGCAGGCCGAGGAAGTCTGCAAGGGCATCCGCGAACTGATCGCCGAGCTGTACGACGCCGAGACGGCAGACGCCATCCGCATCCTGTACGGCGGCAGCGTCAACGGCAAGAACTGCGCCGAGCTCTTCGCGCAGGAGAACATCGACGGCGGCCTGGTGGGCGGCGCCAGCTTAAAGCCCGAATTCGTCCAGATCGCCAACGCATAAGGGAGACCTATGAAGCAATTAAAGTATATTCCTACTGTCCTGATGATCCTGGACGGCTTTGGACTGAGCAGCGAAAAGATCGGCAATGCGCAGTATCTTGCCAATATGCCGAACATCGACCGCCTCTACACTGACTATCCGAATTCTACACTGTCCGCCAGCGGCCTGGACGTGGGCCTGCCGGACGGCCAGATGGGCAATTCGGAGGTCGGCCACCTGAACATCGGTGCGGGGCGCATCGTCTATCAGGATCTGACCAAGATCACCAAGGCGATCCAGGACGGGGACTTTTTTGAGAATCCAGAGCTGATCCGGGCCATCGACAATGCGAAGGAAAAGGGCACGGCGCTGCATCTGTGGGGCCTGCTCTCCGACGGCGGTGTGCACAGCCATATCCTGCACGTGGCAGCGCTGGTGGAGATGGCAAAGCGCCGGGGCCTAGGCCGCGTGTTTATCCATGCTTTCCTGGATGGGCGTGATACGCCTCCTACTTCCGGCATCACCTACCTGCAGCAGCTGCAGAGTGTCTGTGAAAAGCTGAAGTGCGGCACCATCGCCACCCTGTCCGGCCGCTATTATGCCATGGACCGTGACAAACGCTGGGAACGTGTCGAACGTGCCTACAAGGCCCTGACAGACGGAAACGAGGCCATCGTCTCCATAGATCTTGCCAAGTCCCTGCAGGAATCCTACGACAAAGGCGTGACGGACGAGTTCGTGGAGCCGACGGTGCTGGTGGATCGCAGCTGCCGTCCTGTGGGACGCGTACACGACGGGGATTCCATCATCTTCTTCAACTTCCGACCCGACCGTGCAAGAGAGATCACCCGCGCTTTCGTGGATGACGCCTTTGACGGTTTCGAACGGGAGAAGCTGCAGGATCTGACCTACGTCTGCTTCACCGAGTACGATGCCACCATGCCGAATGTGACCATCGCATTCCCCAAGACTGCGCCGGAAAACACCCTGGGACAATATATCGCCGGTCTGGGCTATCACCAGCTGCGCCTGGCAGAGACGGAGAAGTATGCTCATGTGACCTTCTTCTTCAACGGAGGCATCGAAGCTCCGAATGAGAACGAGGACCGCATCCTGGTGCCGTCCCCGAAGGTAGCCACCTACGACCTTCAGCCGGAGATGAGCGCCTATCAGGTGCGGGATGAGCTTGTGAAGGCCATCCTGGAACAGAAGCACGAGCTGATCATCATCAACTTTGCGAATCCGGATATGGTTGGCCATACCGGTGTGCTGGAAGCCGCTGTCAAAGCCGTAGAAGCTGTGGATACCTGTGTGGGTGATGCGGTCAATGCCGTGCTGCAGGTGAACGGCCAGATGCTGATCATCGCGGACCACGGCAACTGTGAGACGATGATCGAGCCCGATGGTTCTCCGATGACGGCGCACACGACCAATCCTGTGCCGGTCATTCTCATCAGCAATAATGAGCGGCGCGGACTGATGTCCGGCGGCCGCCTGTGCGATGTATCGCCGACACTGCTGGATATGATGGGGCTGCCGCAGCCTGAAGAGATGACCGGGCATTCGCTTCTGATCAAATGAGGAGTGTTATGAAGAGATCAGTCTACCTTCTGTCCTCGGACGGAAAGACGAAACTGCATGTGAATATCTGGGCACCCGAAGAGGCGCCCCGTGCCGTGCTGCAGATCGTACACGGGATGGAGGAGCACATCGGGCGCTACGATGAGTTCGCACGCTTTTTATGCGGCAATGGCATTGCTGTGGTCGGGGCGGATCTGCTCGGCCACGGCAAGTCCGTCAACAGCGATGAGGACCTGGGCTTTATCGCGGAGACAAACGGAAAGACCTACCTGCTGAACGATATCCGAAAGGTAGGCGCTTACGCAAAGAAGAAGTTCCCGGGACTGCCGCTGTTCCTGCTGGGCTTTTCCATGGGCTCATTCCTGGTGCGGCGCTATATTACCAAGTGGGGCAGGACCATCGACGGCGTGATCATTGCCGCCACCGGCTATTTCCCTGAAAACGCTGCGAATTTCGGCAAGTTCCTGGCCTGGTCCAATAT
>JAGAEH010000082.1 GCA_017613225.1 Lachnospiraceae bacterium | reverse complement strand
CGTCGATACTGGAGCAGATCATGCCCATGATGACCATGGCGATGATCCTGCCCCTGTATTGCCTGATGTAAGGCCACAGCCGCGGCAGTCCCAGGTAGGGCAGACTGTGATGCTTTTCTGTCGTTTCGTTTTGTTCGTTACTCATCCGACTGCCCTCCTTTCTGTATTTCTCCGGCATCGGGGACGGTCTGCCCATCCGCCAGGCCGCTGGCCTGGATCTCACAGATACGGGCATAGATGCCGCCCCGGGCCAGCAGTTCCTCATGAGTGCCCTCTTCGGCCACACAGCCGTCATTCAATACGATGATATCGTCCGCCTGCATCAGCGTGGTGATGCGGTGGGAAATGATGATCACGGTGGAGTCCTTCGACTCCTCTAAAAGCGCCTTGCGGATCCTGGCGTCCGTCTCCGTATCCACGGCCGACAGGGCGTCGTCAAAGACCTTGATGGGGGTCTCACGGATCACCATCTGCGCGATGGAAGTGCGCTGTTTCTGGCCGCCGGACAGCGTGACGCCCCGCTCTCCCACCGGCGTGTCATAGCCCTTGGCAAAGCGGTCCGCCGTCTCCTCCAGACTGGCGATGCGGCTGGCCTTGCGGATGGTCTTCATGTCCGCGCCGGGCTTTGCGATGCCGATATTCTCCGCCAGTGAGCGGGAGAACAGGAAGGGTTCCTGCAGCGCAAGACCCACGTTCTCCCGCAGGTGCTCGCGCTTGATATCCGCGATATCCACACCGCCGATGCGGATGGCACCGCAGCCTTCCTCCAGCGGATAGAGTCCCGCCAGGAGGTACATCAGGGTGGACTTGCCGGAGCCTGTGCCGCCCAGGATTCCCACAGTAGTGCCGGCCTTTACAGTGAAGCTCACGTCCTTCAATACCGGAGCGGAGTCACTGTCATAGGAGAAGCGCACATGGTCGAACTCGATGTCTCCGTCCATAGGCGGCTCCAGCGCGCCTTCCCGGTCATGCTCCACTTCCGCGTTCATGATATAGCGCACACGTTCGATGGAGACGCCGGCCTTGCTCATCTCGGAGATCACGCGTCCCAGACCGCGGACCGGCCACACCAGCATGGCGTTATAGGAAACGATGGCGATGTACTCGCCGGGGGTGATCACGTCCCGCACAGCCAGCACCGCGCCGACCGCCACCACGGTCAGCACCTGCAGGCCGGAGATGATGTCACCGATGGACCAGAAGGCCGAGAGCAGGCGGCAGAGGCGGACCCATGCATTGGTATAGGTGTTGTTCTGCGCTTCAAACTTCTCGCGTTCCGAACGCTCTCTGCCGAAGGCCCGCACCACGCGCACGCCGCTCAGGTTCTCCTGGGCGATGGAACTCAATACGCCCTCCTGTTCGTCCGCCTCACGGAAGCCCTTATATATCCTCATGTGGAAGAACATGGAATAGCTCACGATGATGGGGATGTACAGGCCGGAAAGCAGCGCCAGCAGGCCCGAGATCCCGCTCATAAAGCACAGGCTCATCACGATCATGATGATGATGCGCATCATGTTGGTCAGCTGCTCGGAAAGGAAGCGCTTGATGGTCTCCACGTCCGAGGTGCAGCGCTGGATGATATCGCCCGTCTGGTTTTCCTGCTGCCAGGAATAGGGCAGATGCTCGATGTGGCAGAACAGGCCGTTTCGGATCGTCTGTACGAAGGTCTCCGAGCCCTTGCTGTTGTAGAGCCGGAACAGGAAGCGGAAAAAGGCGCCGAACAGCGCGACCGTCACCACCAGGATGGCGATCACCCACAGTTTTGCTGCAAGCCTGTCCGTCCCGCCGAAGGCTTCCACGAGCCAGCGGAAATAGGACGGCACCTTGGAGGCGTCTCCGCCGATCACGGCGTCCACCGTAAAACTGATGATCTTGGGCCGGATCATATCGAAGAAGGTCGCCAGAAGCACCGCCAGCAGGCACACGGCAAAATACCGCTTGCTGCCCTGCAGAAAATGCATCAGCATCGAGCGGTTATTCGGATATTCCTGTTTTGCCTTCGGTTGCATCTTTGTTTTATTCCGTTCCAATGTTATAATCGTTTCGTGGGTGCCGGGCCGCAGTCCGTCCGCAGGCCGGCAGTTTTTAATCATAACACATATTCTGACTTGTTACAACATGAAGACACGGGGACAGTTCTTCTGTCCTCACATAAGGATCTGCCATGGATAACGAACATCCCTACAAGAGAATAACCTTTGCCCTTCCGGAGGAAGCTCCTGACCCCGTCCTGCGTGAAAAAGCGGAGCAGAGCCTCCGCACAAAATTCCGCCCCCAGATCACCAGCAGGTTCCTGAAAGCCCTGAAAGAGGATCAGCTGGTAAAAGACGGTGACCGGGTGGCGGTCTGCATCTCCGGCGGCAAGGACTCCATGCTGATGGCCAAGCTCTTTCAGGAGGTCCTGCGCTATTCGGAGGTGGACTTTGCCGTGGAGTTTCTGGTGATGGACCCGGGCTACAGCAGAGAGAACCGGCTGCAGATCGAGCAGAATGCCGGCCTTTTGGGCGTACCGATCAATATCTTCGAGACGGACATCTTCAACGCCGTCTATACCATTGAAAAATCTCCCTGCTATCTCTGCGCCCGTATGCGCCGGGGCTATCTGTACCGCTTCGCCCAGGACCTTAACTGCAACAAGATCGCCCTGGGGCATCACTTTGACGATGTGATCGAGACCACGCTGATGGGCATGCTCTACGGCGCCCAGATCAAGGGCATGATGCCGAAGCTCCACAGCACCAATTTTCCGGGCATGGAGCTGATCCGGCCCATGTACCTGATCCGGGAGGACGACATCAAAGCCTGGAGAGACTGCAACGGCCTGACTTTTCTGCGTTGTGCCTGCCGCTTTACCGAGGCCATCGCAGCCGCCGGCGGCGAGGAGGAGAATCCCTCCAAGCGGGACGAGATCAAGCAGCTGATCCGGGAATTGAAAAAGAAGAATCCCCATCTCTTTCGAGAACTTTGTCGCCTTCTTCTTTGAGAATTTGACGAGCGATGTCTACGACATCTTCACCATGATATCCATCTTCTG
>JAGAEH010000081.1 GCA_017613225.1 Lachnospiraceae bacterium | reverse complement strand
TTATCGTTGCCATGACTTCGCCTTCTTTTGTCTGCTGTATCTGGAACCGTTGCCGTGAACGATACCGTAACCGTTCCCGTTATCGTTTCCAGATACCTATATCATATCCCCTGCGGCTGATTTGTCAATGACCCTTTTTACTTTTTTGAATGTGATCTTTCAGCAACCCGCCATCCTTATTGTATAAAGCATCTCCATAAAATATAATGAAATCAGTACTATGGCAGATCGTTCAGTGTATTTCAAATTGCAAAAATGAGGACAGTGAAATGAGCATGCTGAAAACAGAAGAGATCTATAACAAGCGCTTTGAGCGCCACCGGGAAGAACTCAGGCAGCTCTACATGGAGCTTTACGGCGATACTGCGGCATATGAATATTTCTGCGGTATGCTGAAACGCATGTGGGACGAACGTCCAGTGGCGCTGCGCAGCCTGGATGCAGTCAGGGAGAAGGATCCCGACTGGTACAAAGGCCACGATCTTGTGGGCATGCTGATGTACGTCAGCTCCTTTGCCGGGGATCTGAATGGCGTACGCGAAAAGCTGGACTATATCAAAGAATGCGGGGTCAACTATCTGCATCTGATGCCGCTGCTGGAATCCCCCGAGGGGCGCAGCGACGGAGGTTATGCGGTGTCAGACTTCCGGAAAGTCCAGCCGGAGCTTGGCACCATGGAGGATCTCGCAAAACTGGCTGCGGACTGTCACAGGAACGGCATCGCGCTGTGCCTGGACTTTGTCATGAACCACACCAGCGAAGATCACGCCTGGGCAAAGGCGGCCAAAGCAGGAGATCAGGAAGCAAGGAACCGCTATTTCTTCTATGACGGCTGGGAGATCCCCAGGCGCTTCGAGGAGACTGTGCCTCAGGTGTTCCCTACCACCGCTCCGGGGAATTTCTCCTGGTGCGGGGAGGCCGGGAAAGTCGTCATGACCACGTTCTATCCCTATCAGTGGGATCTGAACTACGCCAATCCTGTCGTCTTCAACGATATGACGGAAAACATGCTCTTCCTGTGCAATAAAGGCGTGGATATCGTCAGGCTGGACGCTGTGCCCTATATCTGGAAGGAGCTTGGCACGAATTGCCGCAACCTCCCCCAGGTCCACACGCTGGTGCGAATGATGCGAATGGTCTGCGAGATCGTCTGCCCCGGGACCTTGCTTCTTGGGGAAGTTGTTATGGAACCACGCAAGGTCGTGCCCTATTTCGGTACGGTGGAAAAACCGGAGTGCCATATGCTCTACAACGTCACTACCATGGCCAGTACCTGGCATACCGTAGCGGCAAAAGACGTCAGCTTGCTGCGCCACCAGCTGGGACAGGTCTTCGCACTGCCGAAGCAGTATACCTTCCTGAACTATCTGCGCTGCCATGACGATATTGGCTGGGGCCTGGATTATTCCTACCTGAAGGGCAGCGCTCAGGAGGAGGTTGCCCATAAGCGTTTCCTGAACGATTATCTCACAGGAAAATGGCCCGGCAGCCCCTCCAGAGGAGAGCTCTACAATGATGACCCTGCCTTGGGCGATGCCAGACTCTGCGGTACCACGGCATCGTTGTGCGGCATCGAGTCAGCCCGTTTCGAGAAGGATGATGTCAAGCTGGACTGGGCATTGCGTTCGGATCTGATGCTGCACGCTCTGATCTTCTCCCTGAGCGGCGTCCCCGTGCTCTACAGCGGAGACGAAGTGGCTATGGAAAACGACTATTCCTATAAGAACGACCCGCACAAGGCTGCCGACAGCCGCTATCTCCACAGAGGAAAGATGGATTGGGATGCGGCGGAAATGCGCAAGGTCCTAGGAAGCCCCGAACAACGGATCTTCGACGGACTGCGGGAACTGGAAGAACTGCGGGCCCGTCACAGAGTTTTCGGCGGAGCTGCAGACGTATGGATCACGGATACAGGCCACGGCGACGTACTGGGCATAGGCCGCTATTACAAAGGCGAAAAACTGCTTGCTCTCTACAATTTCGGGGAAAAGGAGCGCAGCATATGCAGCAGCGAAGACGGCGCATTTACGGATCTTCTGACCGGAGAAGCGGTGGATAAAACGTCCGTACAGCTGTTAAGCGGCGGGTTTCGCTGGCTGATCTGCGATTTCGGCGAATGAAAGCGGTTCCCGAGATCTCAAAAGGAAGGACCGGATCATGAACAGAAAACTGGTTTTTATCGATATAGACGGCACGTTGACCCCTCCGGGGTCCAATGTTCCTCCTTTGAGCGCGCAGAAAGCCGTCAAAGACGCCCGGGCAGCCGGCCACAAAGTGTTTCTCTGCACCGGACGCAATCCGGATATGCTCTCTCCGGTGCTCGCCTACGGGTTTGACGGCGCCGTGGCCAGCGGCGGAGGCTATGTGTTCAGCGGAAGCGATGTCCTGTTCGATTGTCCCATGACCCCCGAGCAGCAGGAAAAGGCCCTCAGGCTTTTCGCGGAAAACGGTATTTACAGGACCATAGAAGCAAAGGACGCCAGCTACTGCGACGACGGCATGGGAGAGTTCCTGGAGCGCATCTCCGGCGGCAACAGCGAATTGCTGCGCTGGCGTAAAGCCATCGAACAGGATCTGGGTATCCGGTCCATAAACCTGTATGACGGCCGCCCCATCTACAAGATCGTATTCATGTGTGAAAAGAAGGAACAGCTCAGACCCGTGATGGAGGAACTGGAAGGGGAATTCTATTTCCTGGTCCAGGATGTCACCAACGGCACCTACGTCAACGGCGAGCTGGTCAACCGGCGCTTCGACAAAGGCAGCGGCGTTCGTCAGGCGGCGAAGTACCTGGGCTTTGCCCGGGAGGACTGCATAGGTTTCGGCGACAGCATGAACGATCTGGAGATGATACAGAACGTCGGTGTCAGCGTCTGTATGGCCAACGGCAGCCCCACGCTCAAGGAACGGTGCACAATGGTCTGTCCCTCCGTGGAGGAGGACGGACTGGCATGGGCGTTCGAAAAGCTGGGACTGACGAAACGCTGAATGCTTCTTTGCGGTAAAGATTGATGCCGCAGTAATTATACGATATTATTTTAGTATCCCCTCGTCCGAAAGGACGATCCTACAGTAAAAGAAAGGAGTTATCAGCCATGGCACTTGACTACCGCAAGTGTGCGGAAGAGATCTATTCTCACCTGGGCGGAAAAGAGAATATCGTCAGCGCCGCGCATTGCGCAACCCGTTTACGCCTGGTCATCGCCGACAACAGCAAGTTGGATATCGAGGCATTGGAGAATGTAGACGGCGTGAAAGGCCTCTTCGATTCCAACGGCCAGCTGCAGCTGATCATCGGCACCGGCACTGTAAACAAAGTCTACGACGAATTTCTGGCCGTGACCGGACTGACCGCCGCCACGAAGGCAGACGTAAAGGCGGCAGCAGCTTCCCGCATGCCCCTTTGGAAAAAGATCCTGAAGACACCGGGCGACGTATTCGTTCCCATCCTTCCTGCTATCGTAGCTGCAGGTCTTATGATGGGTCTGGTGGAAGCCATTCCTAAGTTCTGGCCGGCCTTCGGCGCCAGCGACTGGTACAGCTTCCTCGACCTTGTCGCAAACACCGCATTCGCCCTTCTGCCTGTACTCGTGGCCATTTCTGCGGCCAGGGTCTTCGGCGGGAATATATTCCTCGGTGCAGTTATAGGTCTTATGATGGTCCATCCGGCACTCATCAATGCCTGGACCGTAGGCAACTATGCAGCCGGCACCATACCGACATGGAAACTGTTCTTCTTCAATGTGCAGCAGGTAGGTTATCAAGGTCACGTAATACCTGTTATTCTGGCGGTTCTGCTCATGTCCACAGTGGAAAAATGGCTGCATAAAAAGGTCCCCGAGATGATAGACCTGTTCGTGACACCGCTCTGCACGGTTCAGATCACCTCATTCATCACGTTCACCATCATCGGCCCCATCTTCTCCGTGTTGGAGAACTGGGTGCTGACCGGAGCAAAGTGGCTCGCAGGGTCCCTGCCCGGAGCTACGGTGATGGGAGCGATCTATCCCCTCACCGTCGTCATGGGTCTGCACCACATGTACAACGTGATCGAAGCCGGCATGATCTCACAGACAGGACTCAATACCTGGATGCCGATCGCCTCTGCCGCGAACTTCGCGCAGTTCGGCGCCTGCCTTGCAGTCGCGCTCAAAGTCAAGAACCAGAAGACGAAATCGGTGGCGCTTCCCAGCTCCCTGTCCGCATCCTTGGGCATCACAGAGCCGGCCATCTTCGGTATCAACTTCCGCTTTATGAAACCCTTCATCTGCGGCATGATCGGTGGCGCGGTGGGGTCTCTGTTCGGCGCACTGTTCAAGCTGGGTGCGCCGGTATACGGCGTTACCGGCATTCCCGCCATTCCTGCGGTCAATAACGTTCCTCTCTATCTGGTGGAACTGCTGATCTCCGCAGGCGTGGCGTTTGCACTCACTTCCGTCATCTGGAAGGAGGACGCGCCAAAAGAAGCCGCACCGGCACCTGTGGAAGAGCCGGAGGAAGCCGGGCCCATGCCTTCCGTCATCCGCTGCGCAGCAGGAGAGCTGCTCCAGCCCTGCAAAGGCATTGTGATCCCGCAGGAAGAGATCCCCGACGACACCTTTGCAGAAGGGATCCTGGGCCAGGGCATAGGAATCAAACCATCCGAAGGCATCGTCTATGCACCGTTTGACGGCATGGTAACGTCCGTGTTTGACACCAAGCATGCCATCACGCTGGAGAAGGACGGCATGGAAGTACTCATCCATGTAGGAATCAACACTGTCAACATGAACGGAGAAGGCTTTGAGGCCTTCGTGGAAGATGATACGGAAGTCAAAGCGGGACAGAAACTGCTGCGCTTTGATACTGATGCGATCCATAAGGCCGGGTATGACGATACGGTCGTCGTACTGCTGACGAATTCCGATGATATGGAAGACGTCGAATGCGGCCTGAAGGCATAGATAGAATCTTTTACCTTTTGATCAATATGGAGGAAACAAAATGAAGTCTTTTGAGTACACGATCACCGATCCTGTAGGCATCCATGCACGTCCCGCAGGCCTTCTTGTCAAGAAGATCAAGGAATTCGCAGGTTCCACCGTCACCATCGAAAAAGGTGACGAGGCCGTCAATGCCCTGAAGCTGATGGCCCTGATGAAGATGGGCATCAAGCAGGGAGACGCCATCACCGTCAAGGTCGAAGGCGGAGACGAGGATGCGGTAGCAGCTGCTGTCGAAGAATTCCTCAAGGCAAACCTGTAATTCAGTACGCGATAGCTTACGCGGCTGCCCAAAAGGCAGCCGCATATTTGACTGGAATCGGAAAGGAGCAAACATGATCACCATAAAAGGAAAAGGCGTATCCACAGGCGTTGCTGCAGGTCCCCTGTATTTCTATCAGCGTGCGGATGGCAGTTTCCGCCGCTACGAAACGGAAGACAGAGAGGCCGAATGGAAACGCTTCAAGGCGGCCCAGGCCAAAGCCATCGATCAGCTGGGCGTGCTTGCGGAAAAGGCCAGGGAAGAGGCAGGCGACGAGGCTGCCATGCTCTTCGAGACTCATCAGATGATGTGCGAAGACCTGGACTTCGAGGAGGGCATAGAAAACGGGATCAAAGAAGAAGGTCTGAATGCAGAAGCCGCGGTCTTTGATACCGGAGAGTTCCAGGCAGAAGCTTTTGCGGCCATGGAAGATGAATATTTCAGCGCCAGAGCTGCGGACGTAAGGGATATTTCGAAGCGCATCATAGGCATCCTGCTGGGTGTGGTCCAGGGAGGCATCGACTCCGACGTGCCCGTCGTGCTGGCTTCCGACGACCTGGCGCCCAGCGAGACCGTGCAGCTCGATAAGTCCAAGATCCTGGGCTTTGTCACCTCCGGCGGCTCCGGTTCCAGTCACACCGCCATTCTGGCCCGCACCATGGGGATACCCGCCATCATAGGAGTCGGTGAACAGCTGAAAGAAGAATACACCGGCAAAGAGATCGTGATCGACGGCGGCGACGGTATCGCCTTGCTGGATGCCGATGAGGAGAGCTACACCCGGCTCATGAAAAAGAAGGAAGAAATAGAGAAGCGCCAGGAGCTGCTGAACCAGCTGAAGGGTCAGCCCAATATTACGAAAGACGGCCACAAAGTCCGCATCTATTGCAATATCGGCGAACCCGGTGACGTGCCTCCGGTCCTGGAGAACGACGGCGGCGGCATCGGTCTGTTCCGGAGCGAATTCCTCTATCTCAACTGCGACGATTATCCCACAGAAGAATATCAGTTCGAAGCATATAAAAAAGTACTCTCCGATATGGGCGGCAAGGAAGTGGTCAACCGTACCCTGGACATCGGCGCGGACAAGATGATCGAGTACTTCCATCTGCCGGAAGAGGAAAACCCTGCTCTGGGCAACAGGGCACTGCGGATCTGCCTCAACAGACCGGAGATCTTCCGCACCCAGCTGAGAGCTCTCTACAGAGCCTCCGCTTATGGCTGGCTCTCGATCATGTTCCCCATGGTCACCTCGGTCTGGGAAGTCGAAGAAGCGAAAAAGATGTGCGAGCAGGTAATGACTGAGCTGGACGCCGAGGGCATCCCCTATTCCGACCACGTGGACGTGGGCATCATGATCGA
>JAGAEH010000080.1 GCA_017613225.1 Lachnospiraceae bacterium | reverse complement strand
TTCATCGTGACCACGGGCTGCGGCGCCGCGTTGCCGGTAAAGACGTCCTGCATCTTTTCGTAGAACAGATGGGTGTGCAGGTCGATCAGGCCGGGCAGCAGGGTCTTGCCCTCCAGGTCCAGGACCTCCGCCTCCGCAGGCAGGGCCGCGTCCAGGGGCAGGATCTCCTTGATCAGTCCCTCTTCCACAATGACGTGGCCGGCCTCGAGATCAACGCCCTCCGTCAGAAACGGAACAAATCTGCAATTCTTTAATACGAGCATGGGAAAAGCCTCCTTCCATGATGGCTGCAAATGGTATACAATAATGATAACAATGTTGCGGAGGTTTTGCAATGAAGATCGGAGCGATCACCGTAGGCCAGGCGCCGCGGGTCGATGTAACGGCTGACATCATGGACATCCTGGGACCCGGCGTGGAATTACTGGAACGGGGCGGGCTGGACGGCCTGACCAGGGAGGAGATCGCGGCCTTCGCGCCCCAGGGAGACGACTATGTGCTGGTCTCCCGCCTGACGGACGGTTCCTCCGTCACCTTCGCGGAAAAATACGTGGTCCCCCGGCTGCAGACCGCCATCGATGAACTGGAAGCCGCCGGCGTGAAACTTATCATGGTCTTCTGCACCGGCGCTTTTCCCGCGGAGCTTACCTCCAACGTCCCCATGCTCTTCCCCAACGACCTGATCCAGGCGGTGGTGCCGCTGCTGACAAAGCGCTCCAGCATCATCACCGTGACCCCTTCGCCGCTGCAGATCGAACAGAACCAGCAGAAGTGGCAGAACTACGTGAAAAAGTGCCGGACCATCGCCGTCTCCCCTTACGACGGCGTCGAGGCCGTGGCTGCCGCCGCGAAGCAGATCGCGGATACCGACGCGGACCTGATCGTGCTGGACTGCATCGGCTTTACAAAGCAGATGAAGGAGATCTTCATGAAGGAGACCGGCAAGCCCGTGATCCTGCCCCGCACTCTGCTGGCCCGGATCGCCGCCGAGACCGCTGAGGCATGAGCCGGCTTTTTGTCTCCCAATGACCGTCATTTTCTCTCTTGTATTCCAATACGAGTTCTGCTAATATGACAGACGAGGTCGCCTTGCGTGCCTCGTCTTTTTGTGATAGTTGCTTTTAGCAGTGAAAGAAAAGGAGTATGTTCATGCCTCAGTACCATATCGCCGCGGACAGCTGCACGGACCACGGTCCCGATCTGCGGGACGAAAGCATCACCTACGTTCCCCTGACTCTGTCCGTGGACGGGGAAGAGATCATCGACGATACGACCTTCGACCGCGATGCCTTTTTGCGGAAGATCGCCGCGTCCGAGACCGGGGGCAGATCCGCCTGCCCGTCGCCCCAGGCTTTCATGGAGGCCTACGGCGCAGACGACCGGGACGCCTACGGGATCACTCTCTCCGCCGTCCTCTCCGGCTCCTACAACAGCGCCGTGCTGGGCGCCCAGATGCTGCAGGAGGAACGGCCGGGTAAGAAGATCCACGTCTTCGACTCCAAGTCCGCCGCCAGCGGTCAGACCCTGATCCTGATGAAGCTGCGGGAATGCCTGAAGGCGAACTTTTCCTTTGAAAAGACCGTGGAAACGGTGGAGAACTATATCAAAGAGCAGACCACCGTCTTCGTGCTGGAGACGCTGGACGCCTTCATCAAAAACGGCCGCATCCGCCATCTGGAAGGGATGGTGGGCAAGCTGCTGGGCATCAAGCCCGTGCTGGGCTCCACTCCCGAGGGCAACATCCAGAAGCTGGGGCTGGGCCGGGGCACAAAGCAGGCCCTGCAGAAACTGGTCAACTACATCGGGACCACCGTGGTGGACCCGGCGGAAAAAGTCCTGGCCATCACCCACTGCAACTGCAAAGAGCGGGCGCTGGCCCTGCGGGACGAGATCATGGCCCGCTATCCCTTCAAGGATTCCGTGATCCTGGAATCCGCCGGGGTCTCCAGCCTCTATGCCGCGGACGGAGGTATTGTAGTGGCTTACTAAAGCTTTCGGCGCACACAAAAAGAGGGCCAAAAGGGCCCTCTTTTCTTATTGTCCGCCTCAGTCTTCCGCCGGCATTTCCCGGGCCATGGAGGAATTGCTGTAGCGCTTCTCCCCGGTGACCTCCCGGATCACTTTGATGTCCTTCGGAAGCTCGAACGCCTGGCCTTCCTCCCGCAGCTCGACCTCCATCACTGCCTGCTTCGTCCACTGGGGATACACGTCGATCTCGAAATACATGTTGTTCTCCGTCAGACAGTATCTGGTCTTGCGGATCGGATGGGCCGACGGATCGGCGTCCATCAGCAGCGTCAGGTACTCGTCCTGGGTCAGGCGCTGCTCCACCTCCACCCGGCTGACGTCCGTCAGCCTTCGTTTTTCCGTCCGGAAATAGATGAAATGGCCGTCGCTGCCCCGCTGCCGCACCCGCACTTCGGTGCCCGGCTCGCTCTTTAAGTAGGTCTGGATGATCTCCACCCGCTTGCAGTTGGGCAGTTCCTCCAGTTTTTTGACGTCGGGATAGCGGATCAGGTACTTCCGCTCTATCTCGCAGGGCTGGGGCTCCCCCAGGAAGGCGGAGATCTCCGCCAGCAGCCGCTCCAGCTTTTTCTCAAAGCCTGTGGAATTGTCGATGACCCGCAGGTGGGGATGGCCGGTCCATGCCGCGATCAGGGCGTCGTCCAGGGCCGCCGCCTGCTCCGGCGTTTCAGTGCGGGCCTTGTTGTTGGACAGGGTATAGGCTTCCAGCGCCCCCTTGGCGGCCGTCACCAGATGGAACACCGCGTCGTACTCGTCCCGCAGTTCCACCTCGCTGCCGTTCAGCTCCCGCATCACCGCGGCGAATTCCAGGTCCGTCATGTAGGCCTTGTTGTCCATCAGGCCCCGGTCGCAGACGATCAGGACCTTTTCCGCCGGCATATTGCGGGCAGCCCGGGTAAAGATCTCCTCCTTTTTGTGCTGCAGCAGCGCCAGGCATTTCTGGAACTCCAGCCCGTCGGTGCAGGCCCAGGGCGCCACGCCGCCGGTGATCAGTTCCGTGGCCGTCTCGGGCACGAACAGCACGGTATAGCCGCGCTTGATGAATTCGTTGCGGATCCAGCTCATGGCTGTGGTCTTGCCGGCGCAGGGACCGCCGGTGATGACGATCTTGTCGATCTTCATGGGTCCTTTTTCCTCCCTCATCTGCAGCAGTTTTTCGATGGGGACCCGGTACAGCAGCGCCAGTTTCCGCAGGGTGTCCGTGGTGGGCTTGGCGCGGCCGGTCTCCCACTTGGAGACGGCCTTGTCGCTGACCTGCAGCTTCCAGGCGAGCGCCCGCTGTGTGAGGCCCGCCTGGCTGCGCAGTTCATATAGGTAGTTCCCGAACCGATAGTCGTTCACAGATGTTTCTCTCTTTTCCGCAGTTTATCCGGTCTCCCGGAGGCCGCGCCGCCCGTTCCAGACCGCGGCGCGGATCATTGCCTATTCCACGAGTTTCCTTACTCTTTTGTCCAGCAACTCCGCGATGGGAATGCTGACTGCCAGCATCACCGCGTCCGCCACGAAGGCCGTAAAGTTCTTGGCCGCCCGCACCATGAAGGGCTGGGCGTACAGAATATGCTCCGTCAGGGACTTGACGCCCAGGATGCCCGCCGCGGTGACCACTATGATCAGCACGACGGCCGCTCCCGCCTTGAGCGCGCGGTTTTCGATCTTCCGGATCGGCTGCAGGCCGAATCCCAGTCCCAGGCCGATCACCACGTTTCCCAGCGACCATCCGGGCATGCCCCGCAGACCGCTGGTCAGCAGGCAGTACAGGACCACCCCCAGAGCGCCTACCAGAACACCCGGCCAGGGTCCCAGGCTGTAACAGTAGACCAGCATCACCGCGTAGCCCAGGCACAGGTAGTAGTTTTCGAACACCGGTACCTGCAGACACAGTGATAATACCACGAACAGCGCGATCCCGGCACCCAGCACGCAAAGCATTTTCACCGACCTTGTCATTCCGATCCTCCTTTGGGGCTGCGGGGTCCTCCGCTCCGGTCTTTCCGGCTGCGGCCGCCTTTTTAAGCTTCCCCGCTTTCCTCTCCCCTGCGTCTTCACTGTAGCAGGAGGGCCATGGCGCTTCAATCCCCCACCGCTCTCCTTTCGGTAGAACCCTCTGCCGGATCGCCGCCCGTCTTCCACAGGCGCTTCCCGGGCCTTGTCCGGGGAAAGCTGCGGCTTCGGATGACCTAATATTATTCTTCCGGGTACTTCAGTCCCCACTCCCTGCGCAGCGCCGTCATGATCGCCATCACGTCCATGGACTCCCGCAGCCGCAGGGGTCCGGGATCTCCCGTGCGGATCGCTTCCTCCATGTCCAGGAGCTCGTACCACAGGGCGTTGCCGTCCTGTATCGGACCGTCATCCTGAGCGGAGCAAAGCGGACTGTCATCCTGAGCGGAGCGAAGCGGAGCCGAAGGATCCCCTCCCTCGATCACCGTCTGTGCCCCGGTCACCGCGTCCGTAAAGACGGCTCTGGCCGCCCGGGGATACTCCATGATCTCCAGATAGCCCTTCTCCAGGCTGATCATGGCCCGCTTGGGCTGTTTCGAGTGCAGGCTCAGGGCCACAGCGGCCATCTGTCCCTCCTCGTTCTTCAGCAGAATCGTCGCCATCTCGTCCACCCCCGTGGGAGCCGGCTTCCACTGGCTCCGGATCTGATCCGGCGCGGAAGTCATGAAGCCGCGGACGATGGACAGCGCGTAAACGCCGATGTCCAGCAAGGCGCCGCCGGCCTGGGCCGGGTCGAAGAAGCGGTTGCTCATGTCGTATTCCTTGAAACTGCCGAAGTTCAGGGTGATCATCTGCACCTTGCCGTACTCGCCGCTTTCGACGATCTCCCGCAGCTTTTGATACAGGGGCATGTGCCAGATGGTCATGGCCTCCCCCAGCATCAGGCCTTTGCCCTCCGCCAGCTTCGCCAGTTCGTCCAGTTCCCCGCTGTTTAGGGTGATGGACTTTTCCGCCAGCACGTGCTTGCCGTTTTCCAGGGCCTTTTTGATGAAGCCGTAGTGAGTGTTGTGGGGCGTGGTGATATAGACCGCCTCCGCCGCAGGGTCGGAAAAGAGGCCGTCGATGGAATCATACACCTTCTCCACCCCGTACTTCTCCGCGAAAGCGACGGCCTTTTCATGGGTGCGGTTCGCCACCCCGTACATTCTTCTGCCGTGGGCGCACAGCGCCGCAGCCATCTCGTTGGCGATCACGCCGCAGCCCAATACTGCCCATCTGATCGGTTCTTTCGTCATGTCTGCCTCTCTTTTCCGGATCCTGTCCGGCCTGTGCTTTCCCGCTCCGGCCTTATGGCCCTCAGTCTGTCAGCTGCAGTTCCTCCAGGCACCTGATCCAGGCCCCGGCAATGGCTTCGTGTCCGGCCAACGTGGGGTGGCTGCCGTCCAGAGTCTCATAGCGCAGGCCTGTTTCTGCCAGATCCGCCAGAAGACAGCCGTTTCGCGCCGCCGCCTTCCTGATGGTATCATTATAATCGTCCAGTTCCGTGCCCCAGATGCTTTCGGGAAAGCCCCAGCCCGGCCTGAACTTCACCGCGGTACACATCAGCGTCCCGCAGACGATCCGCGCCTGGGGGTAGAGTTCCCTCAGCCTTCTCAGCATTTCGTCATAGGCGTCCTCAAAATGATCATAGTTCTTATTCTCCTGAGAAAAGTGCAGCCCCATGTGTTCCCAGGAGATCTTCACGCCATAGCCGTAGTCGTTTACTCCCATGTAGATCAGGATGACGTCCGGATCGGCCGTCTGCGTCCGCAGGTTTCCCAGCCGTTCTTCACAGAGCGCCGAAGGAAACGACGTCCCCGAGACTCTGCTGCCGGAAAAGGAATCGTTGACGCACAGCCTGCCGTCCAGCGCGTGGATCACCTGCATCCACCAGGTGTCCTCCACGGTCCTCAGCCCGTTGATCTCCTGCATCTCTTCATCGTAATAGACGGCGTAGCCCGGGGGATCGAAGCCCTCAAAGGTGCTGATGGAGTCCCCCAGGATGGAGATCTGCCTGTTCCTTTGCCTCTCCTCCATCTCTTCTCCTTTATTGATCCGGATACTCGCAGTACAGGAGCCGGTAGGGCGGCTCGTCTTCCTCGATCACGGGGAAGCGGCCTACAGGCGGCTCAAAGCGGTTGTCCGTAGTGTCGTCGTTGCACTGGCTGACCTCCCCTAAAAGCACCGCCCCGGTGCCGGGTTCCACGGAAAAATCGTGGTACAGCCGCTGGGGGATGTGGATGCTCTCCCCCGGCGTCAGCCGGATCTGCGTCCCCGCGGGGACGGTGTAGGTCCGGCCGTCGGTGTGGACGGTCACGTCCGACTCATGGTCGATGCTCTCGTCCGGATGGGAATTGTAGACCCTGATCAGGATATTCCCGCCGCCCCGGTTGATGATGTCCTCCGTCTTGTACCAGTGAAAATGGTTGGGGGAGTACTGCCCTTCCTTCATATAGAGCAGCTTTTCCGCGTAGACCTTCGGGTATTTCTCCGGCATGGCCCGGTTCCCGTTGCGGATGGTGATAAGCGACATGCCGACTTTGTCAAAGTCTCCCAGGCCGTAGTCCGTAATGTCCCAGCCCAGCATGCACTCCCGCACCTCGGCGTATTCCTGTCCTTTTTCACGCCACTCCTCCGGCGTAAAATGGCAGAAAGGCGGCAGGTAGCAGTGCTCCCGCGCGCACATGGCCTCCAGTTCCTTTAAGGCCCGGTTGATCTCGCTGCGCTTCATTCTTCTTCCTCCTTCGGCGCCCAGGAAGGCTGCAGTTCATCGATCTGCAGAAAACCGTCTACCTTTGCCACGATCTGGTACTGATCCTCGTAGACGATCTCCCCCGGGTCGTTGGTGTAGACCAGGAAATAGGGGTGATGATACCGCTCCAGAAGCCACAGGGCCGGCCGGATCATCTTCATCATCTCGTCGGAATTTTCCGTTTTGAACCAGCAGACCACCGGCTCCCGGTTTTTGCACTGGGGCGGCCAGGGAAGATTGTGGGCGAACCAGTCGTCGATCTCCCGGTACAGGTCCGCGTCCTCTTCTTCCATGACGTCGTTCTGGATCAGCTGCCAGCACATGCTGAAGATCCCCTTGGCGTACATGGTGTTCTTCGCCAGTTCCTTGCCCTGGATCCGCACATATTTGAATTTCAGTTGACTCATTTTCGTTCCCCTTGACCCATGTTGTCTGAGCGGAGTGCCGCCGCCGCGTCCCTCAGGACGACCGTGTCTCTCACAGGCAGGCCGCTTCGTAGAGCCGGTCCGCCGTCTTCAGTATCTCCTCCCGCAGCTCCAGATCGTCCTTCCACTTCTGATCCAGGGCTTCATAGCCCACCAGAGCGCCCAGGATATTGCCCGTCACTGCGCCGGTGGAGTCGCTGTCTCCCATGTGATTGACCGAGGCGATCAGGCCCTCGGAAAAGTCCTCCTTGTACTTCAGACTGCAGTACAGCGCGATGGCCAGCGCCTGGTCTCCTACCCAGCCCTCGCCCAGGGCGTGAATGTTGTCCAGATCGTCTCCGCCGCTCTCACTCAGGGCGATGGCCTTATTGATCAGCCTTGCCAGTTCGCCCGCATGCTCATCCTCCGCGAAGATCCCCGTCACCGTATCCCTAGCCTCCTCCACGATCTGCCGCAGCGTCATCTGCTCCGGACAGAAGATCAGGCGATGGACCACGTGGGTCAGCACCGCCGCGGGAAGATATCCCAGCGAATGGCCGTGAGTGATGGCCGCGATCTCGGCGCTCTCTCTGTCCATCTCCTCAATGCTCTCCCAGGGGATCATCCCCACCGGGGCCGCCCGCATCACGCCGCCGCAACCCTTGCTGGGGTTGACAGGATCCTTGATATAGCTGTCGATCCGGTGATCCTGTGCCCTTCTTGTCCGCAGGGAGGAAAGGCAGGTGTTGCCCGGCGCGCGCCAGGCGTAGATCTCCGGCAGACGCAGCAGCGGGACAGCGATCAGCCCGTCCGTCTCCCGCGGGTCCTCGAAATTACCGTAATTCCCGCAGGCGGTCCCGTAGGAGCCCTCCTGGGTCATCAGCCATTCCAGATAGGCCTCCGCTGCGTAATAACGCGGCGCAGCAGCGCTGCCCTTCTCTTTCCGCTCTTCCGCGCAGCAGATCATCGCGTAGGCGGTGAACAGTGTCATCTGGGTATCATCCGAGACCCGCGCCTTGCCCTCCTCCAGACTGTAGGACCGGATCCCGCCCGCTCCGTACCGTCCAAAGATCGTGCCTTCGTCATTAAACTCCACCGCGTATCCCAGGGCGTCGCCGGCCGCGCCGCCGATCAGGGAACCACGGATCTTATCAAGCACATCAGACATTGTTTTTATCTCCTTACATCATTTCTTCGGTCTCCGCGTCCCGCAAATCTGATACACCAGCCCGTGGCGGTTGCAGTACGCGTACAGTTTCTTCACGCGGCTGATCTTGAACCGCGCCTCGGCGCAGCCCTCCGGATAGAGTTTCACGAACTGGATCCCCTGGTCCGAAATGGCCGCCAGGAACGAGACGTAGTGGTCCTTCGTCATCGGATGGTCCACCGTCACGTAGTATTCGTCTTCCACCCGCTCCATGCTTATGCGGTGTTCCTCGTCCGCAGGTTCCGCCTCCAGCCGGGGCAGGATGATGCCGCAGCAGCTGACTACGGCCTCTCCCGCCGCCAAAATCACGTTGCCGCAGACAGGGCAGACGTAGAATTCCGTCTTTGCCATGTTGGCCGCCCGGTTCCGGTTGGTGACCGTGTCCCCGGACAGCAGTTCGATGACGGAGATGTCCAGCGCCTTTGCCAGCGGTTCGATCAGGCTGATGTCGGGATATCCCCTGCCGGTCTCCCACTTGCTCACCGCCTTGCCGCTGACGAAGATCTTTTCCGCCAGTTCCTCCTGGGTCATCCTCTTGGCTTCGCGAAGCCTGCGGATCACGTCTCCCGTTACATACTTATCCATGGTCTTGCCTCCTTGCGTGTTTGTCTTTTCTAAAGAATGGCTCCCGCCCGGGGAGCGTTCACCCTTCGGCAAGACCTTATCACATGCATGGGGAACGCACACCCTACGCTCCGTGGAACGCCACGGGCCTTATTCCGGCCGCGGTCCCGCGGCCTTTTGTCCATGCGCCGATAATTGCCTCTCATTTGTCTGTTGTTATTGCAAACTGTCCTGTTCTCTGTCATAATAATAAAGGATATCGGATACAAACTGCAATATCTCTTTTTCCTCTGAAAGACGGAGCTGCCCCATGGATAACGAGTGGAATCATTCTGAAGAATTCACGCCCCTGCCGGAGCACACCTCTTATCCGGAATATACGCCGGAGTATCCCGACGTGACCTTTTTTAAGGAATCCTACGTGACCAGCCGGGAGGAAAACATCTTCCAGGGCGAGGTCCCGCCCGGAGAATCCGGTCATGTGGAAGATCTGCGGGAAGAACGGAAAGAAAAGCGCCGCCGCGAAAACTGGCTGCGCTGGTTCCTCAGCGGCCTGGTGAAGGCCGGCGCCGTGCTTTTAGCCATCATCATCCTGGTGGCCGGCGCGGAAAGGAAGGAAGAGCCGGAAGCCGATACCCGCGACAAGTTCGTTAAGCTCCTGGGCGTTGATCTGATCAAGCCCCCCTTCACCCCCCATCAGGACTATTCGATAAAAGATCTGTCGGAAGTGTGGGAGGCCGATCCGGAAGGTCCCCATAAGTATGATTACGACCAGGTCATCGTCCTGAGGGAGGCCACCTGCCAGGAGGACGGCGAGAGCGCCTTTAAATGTTCGGAGTGCGGGGTGCTGCTGAAGTACGCCACCACCAAAGGCCATGAACCTGCCCCCGTTGTGAAAGAAAACGAGGTCGAGCCCGACTGCGTGACCAGCGGTTCCTATGAGGAGGTCATCGTCTGCAAGGACTGCGGAACGGAGCTTTCCCGGACCAAAGTGGAAGTCCCCGCCCTGGGCCACACCGGAAGCGACGCCTACGTGGAAAACATCATTTCTCCCACCTGTGACGAGGCAGGCAGCTGCGAGGACGTGATCTACTGCTCTGTCTGCGGCGAAGAGATCTCCCGCACCAAACGGGTGCTGGATGCCGTAGGCCACATCGGAGCCGAGCCCATCGTGGAAGTCCTGACGGAGCCCGGCTGCACCACGGAGGGCAGCTGCGAGGAGATCGTCCTCTGCGCCGTCTGCGGCGAAGAGATCTCCCGGACCGTAAAGGTCATGGAGCCCACCGGCCATACCGGCGGCGATCCGGTGGAAGAAAACACCATCCCCGCCACCTGCACCGAGCAGGGTTCCTGCGAACAAGTGGTCTACTGCACCGTCTGCAATGAGGAAGTCTCCCGTACTCTGATGGTCCTGGAGCCCACGGGCCATACCGCTGCGGATCCCGTCATTGAAAACCGCGTCGAAGCCACCTGCACGGAAGAAGGCGGCTATGACGAGGTCGTCTACTGCTCTGTCTGCAAGGAAGAGCTCTCCCGGGCCCACCAGGTCCTGGCGGCCAAAGGCCATACCAGGGGCAAGGCCGTCAAGGAAAAGGAGCAGGCCGCTACCTGCACCAAGGACGGCAGCTATGAAAGCGTGGTCTACTGTACCGTCTGCAAGGCGGAGCTCTCCCGCACCAGGACCGTCGTCAAGGCCACCGGCCATACCAAGGGCAAGACCGTTAAGGAGAATGAAAAAGCCGCCACCTGCACCAAGAAGGGCAGTTACGATGAAGTCGTCTACTGCACCGTCTGCAAGGCGGAGCTCTCCCGGAAGACCAAGACTGTCGCGGCCCTGGGCCACAACTATACCGCCAAGGTGACCAAGGCCACCTGCACCGCGAAGGGTTACACCACCCACACCTGCTCCCGCTGCAAGGACAGCTATAAGGATACCTACACCGACGCCCTGGGCCACAAATACACCACCAAGAAGACCGCGGCCACCTGCACCAAGGACGGCTATACCACCCACACCTGCTCCCGCTGCGGCGACAGCTATAAGGACAATTACGTGGACGCGCTGGGACACAATTGGAATCTTGGCAACTGGAATGAGAGCAGCGTATTAAAATGCTCCCGCTGCGGCACTGCCGCGATGACACTGAAGTACAGCAGCCGCCAGTTTACTATTACGCTGAACAGCGACTTTGCCAAACAGCTTAAGAGCGGGGGATACTACGGATGGTTCAACGTTCAAACTGTCAGTGAATACGACACCTACACTGTTTCCGAAAGAAGATACTGGGGCAGTGACGCGAGCACACCCAGCACCGTCAAATTATCGGCAGAGTTTGATGACGTCGAGTCAGGATCCTCTGAAAAATGCCGTGCGTACTTCATGTACTCTGAAGGCAGCGATGAAGGTTTAGCCGTATCATCTACGATCACAGTCAGAATTCCGTAATATGTCGTTACAAGAAAGGACATCGTTATGAAAAACAAAGAACATGTCGAAAAGAAAACCTCGAAAAAAAGCACCGCCCGCGTCATCGGGATCATTGTGATCCTGCTGATCCTGGTCTTTTTGAACGCGCCGAAGCTCCTGTTCTTCCTGTCGCCGTCGCAGCAGGAGGCCATCAAGCTCTTCCACGAGACCTACTTTGGCAAGTACCTGCCCGTGCAGAGCAAGGACGGCGGCTTTGACTATCTGCGGATCCTGTCCCTGCTGTTCATGATCGCCGCCTGCTGGGCCGTCTACCGTGTCCTCATGTGGATCATCTCCAAGATCAGGACGAAAAACCGCCACGCGGAGACCATCAAGGGCATGATCGCCAACCTGCTCCGCTACGCCATCGTGATCTTCGCCATCATCTACGGGCTGAACCTGCTGGGGGCGGACATCCTGACCGTCATCGCCAGCCTGGGAGTCCTGGCCCTGATCATCGGCTTCGGCGCCCAGTCCCTGATCGAGGACATCTTCGCCGGCATCTTCATCCTTTTCGAGGGGCGCTTCTACGTGGGTGACATCATCAGCGTGGACGGCTTCCGCGGCCAGGTCAAGAGCATCGGCATCGTCTCTACCCAGATCGTGGACACCGGCGGCAACAACCGCATCATCAACAATTCCGACATCCGGGTGCTGACCAACCTCTCCGAAGTCACCTCCCTGGCCGTGTCCATCGTAGGCATCTCCTACAACGCGGACCTGCTGGCGGCGGAAGAGGTGATCAAAGACCTGCTGCAGGAACTGCCGGGCCGCTATCCCAAGTACTTCCCCAAAACGCCCCAGTACATGGGCGTGGAGGATCTCTCCAGTTCCTCCGTGGACCTGAAGGTCGTGGCCGACGTGGATGAGGCGAACATCTATCAGGCCCGCCGCATTTTGAACCGCGAGCTGAAGCTGGCCCTGGACGCCGGCGGCATCGAGATCCCCTTCCCGCAGGTGGTCGTATGGCAGGGCAAGGAAAAGCTGCAGGAACAGGCTTCCGCGCCGGAAGAACTGCAGGAAAAAGCTCCCGCCCCGGAAGGGCAGGAGCCTGTCAAAGACATCGAATAAACGAGCCGCTGCTTACAGCTTTGTGATCACCAGGACGTCTCCCTTCTCGATCTTCACCGGATCGTCCGGGACGATGACCAGTTCCCCGCGGATCAGAGCTGTCACGCAGACATTGTTCAATTCCTCCGCCTCCTTAACGGTGCGGGACGTATAACTGGAAGCCTCGTCGGCCAGGATCACAGCGCTGCTGCTTTTGTAATCCGTCGCCGCGGGGCTTTTCTGCATGCGGGAGTAGTGCTCCACGAAACCGGCGGAAAGGATGCCCGTGGGGATCGCCACGGCGCCCACCCCCAGGAAGGTGATGATCACGCCCAGCACCCGGCCCAGCGTCGTGATCGGATAGATGTCTCCGTAGCCCACGGTGAACACCGTGGACACGCTCCACCAGATCCCGGAAAAGGCGTTTTCGAAGGCCTCCGGCTGCGCGTTGTGCTCCACGCTGTACATGGTCAGGGAGGCTGCGAGGATCAGCACGATGATGATAAAGACGGAATAGAGGATCGCGTTGCGCTTTTCCTTTATGACCGACGTGATGACCTGGAAGGACTCATACTGGGTATTGATGCGGAACAGATGGAAGATCCTGGCCACCCGGAGGAAGCGGATGGCGCCCATGCCGGACAGGAAGAAGAAGGGCAGGATCGTCAGCAGATCCACGATGCCGTCAAAGGAGAACAGGAAGCGCAGGACCGATCTGGCCCGGTTCTTGTCCGGGTACAGCAGGTCCGCCGTCCAGATCCGCAGGGCGTACTCTACGCAGAAGATCACGATTGTGACGATCTCAATTGCGGTAAAGAGCCCCTGATAGGCGCTCAGCTGATCAAAGGTGGACAAAAGCAGCACCGCTATGTTGGCAAAGATGGCAACGACGATGAAGATGTCAAACATCCGGCTCGGCAGGTCCTCCCGGTTGCCGATCTGGATGATCTCAAAGATCCGCTTTTTCGACTTTTTCCACTTCTGCCATTTCTGCGAAACGTTCATGATGTTCTCCCGTCTTTGCTTTACTTCTTCTCCAGATATTCTCTCACGTTCGCCAACTCTTTTGCCGCGCAGTCCTTAAAAAGATACTCCGCGGAAAAGATCACGTATCCGTCCGCGCCTTTTTCCTCCAGCGCGGCGATCTGCTCCGCCAGATTCGAGTCCTTCGCCTTCCAGCCCGGATCGTTTCCGGCATCCTCCTCTCCGGTCCGGTAGAGTCCCAGTCCGACGTACAGCTTCACGTCGTTCTGCCGCTTTGCCAGGAACTGGTCCAGCCGTCCGGAAAACATCGCCGTCTTACCGTCCTCGCCCCACTGGTCGGTCCAGTAGATCTGGGGGACGACATAGTCCGCATAGCCATCCTCGGAGAGCCAGGCGTCCACGTCCGCGCCGTCGTTCATGTCGTTTTCATAGTTGCCGGCGGGACTGATCCCGAAGGCGCGGCCGGCTTCGGAGACGGTCTGATGGACCGCTTCCACCATCCGGTTGACGTTCGCCCGCTTCTCGGCAGGCGTCACGACGCGGTATTCCCCGCTCTCCGGCCGCTCCTCTTCCGAACTCACGACGGCATATCTGTCCTCCGGATCTCCCACCGCAAAGTAGCCTTTGCCGGCGTGGTAAAAGTAGTCGTCCAGATGGATCCCGTCGATCTTCTGCCCGCCGCTCTCCAGTGCCAGCAGCTCCTTCACCGCGGTCAGCAGCCGGGCGGTGGCGGCCTCGTCCGCCGGATCGTAGAACCAGGCATAGGACACCCGGTAGGGGTTCAGCCAGGCGTGGACCTGGATCCCGTACTTATGGGCCTCCTCCAGGAAGACGCCGAAAGGGTCAAACTCCGCGTAGGCCTCCGCCGCGGTCAGGGACGCGTCCCCTCCCACCTCCTCCGAGGCGTGGAAAGTGCTGCTCCGCCAGAAGGCATCGTCAAAGGCCCTGGCCTGCAGGAACACGGTGTTGATCCTGTACTTCCTCGCCTCCTCCAGAAACCGGTCCGCGTTTTCCCTATAGGCCTTCTCGCCGGCCCGCAGGGTCAGGCCCAGCGGTTCATACTCATAATAGGCCAGCCAGATTCCCCGGACCTGGCGGTCCTCATCCCTGCCCGGAGCCGCGCCGCAGCCCGAAAGCAGCAGCGCCGCGGCCAGCAGCAATATCAGTGATCCGGCAGTTCTGCGAGAAAACATTTTGTCAGTCTGTAACGATCGCGCTCAGCGGATGGACCGGGATCCGGTTCTGTACCGCGAATCGATATCCGACGGTGTCGGGAAAAGCATAGATCTCAAACCGCTTTTCGGCAAAGGGGCCGCTGCCCACAAGGAAAGCGTCCGGCGATATCTCCTCCAGCGAAGGCGGAAGCTCAATGATCCGCATGGCATTCGTAAACAGGAAGGCCTCGGATCCGATCTTTTTCAGCGTCAGCGGCAGCCTGACGTATTCCAGCGTCCTGTTGGAATAAAAGGCCGCGGCCGAGATGGTCTCCGTCCCAGGCGGAACGACGAACTGCTCCAGCTTCAGCCCGGGCGGGCAAAAGACCAGGGCCAGCTCCGTTCTGCTGTAAACGACTCCGTCTTCAAGGAAGAAGTCCGGGTTCCCGTTGGGGAAAAGAACCTGCTCCAGCGCTTCGCTCCCCTTGAAAACGCCGTTTCCCAGTTTCTTCAGGGACGACGGCAGCGAGATCTGCTGAAGACAGTCACAGATCGCGAAAGCTTCCTCCTCTATGGTCTCGACTCCTTCCGGCACTTCTGCCTCCGTCATCTCCGCCGTTGCAAAGGACTGTTTTCCGATGACCGCGACCGGCAGTCCGCCTATGCTGTCCGGGATGACAGCCTTCTCCCCATCGCCCATGTATCTGACGATCCGGATCTTCTGGCCGTCCATGACCTCATATGCATAATCTTCAAACATGTTCATGTCAGTTCCCTCCCGCATCATAATACCACGTTTTCTCCGGATCCGCCATCGCCCGCCGCGTCACTGCAGAAGCTTCATGACGATATGATAGATCTGGGCATTGTATACTCCGAAGTCCACGATGACGGAGGTGCCGTCCTTCATCCAGAACCGCAGTTTGTCGCCGTACCGGTAGACGTTCTTGATCTCCGAATATGGGATGGAGCTCCCTCTGTCCAGTTCGCTGCTGTAAAGGGCCTTTGCCGTATAGAGCACGCCGTTTTTGCCGCGGGAGAAGGTCCCGCCCGCGTTGATGGCGACGATGTCCTCAAGGGCCACGCCCCGGGCGTAGGAGGACACGGCGTTCTGCAGGATGCTTTCCGGCACTTCCTGCGCCAGTCTCGGCCTGTGTTCCGCGTCCATCTTCTTTACGGTCTTCTGGATGAGCTGGCAGTAATCTTTGCCTGCCCTGCCTTCCGCCGCCAGACCGCTGAAGTCCTTATGGACCGCCGCCAGTTTCCAGCGGATCCTGTCCCGGCCCTTCTCACTCAGATCGGCCGTCTCCAACAGTTTGCGGTATACGTCTATTGCTCTCGTTGCGCAGTACATCGGCACAAGGGGCTCATTCTCCTGTGTCAGGCAGTGTCTCGCGTAACTGCCGTAAAGGTCTCCCAGCCTTTCCGACGGGCTGCCGTATTTTTTGCTCAGCTCCTCTTCGCAGGCCAGGTTTTCTTTCAGCGGAGTGATGTCGCCCGGATCCATGGCCCACTGCACCGTCCCTCTCATGTAGTACGCGTCAGAGAGCTCTTTTCTGTACGCCTCGGCATCCCATCCCGCACGCCGCGCCACTTCTTCTTTCTCCACCAATGCGATCCTTTTTTTGCAGCACTCCAGAGCCAGATCGTAATGAGTCCGCACGGAGAACTCCGCAATAAACGAAGCTGTGTAATGATATGTTTTCAGCAGTTCAATGATGCTGTACTGGTCATCCTTCTCAAAGGCGTCCTCCTCGTCCGCGGCGGCCCATTTCCGCAGGACTTTGACGGTCTCTTCCTGCAGATCTTCAGGCAGCGCGCACTGCAGCAGGATCCTCAGGCAGTCTTCCGCCTCCCGGGCGATCTTCGGGTCACCGCTCCGCCGGAAGGCTTCCTTCTGGAGATCCCATCCTATGATGAGCCGCCGGACTGCCAGGACCGCTTCATCATTGTCGATCACGATTTTGTGATCCTCCGGCCTGACGAGCGGCCGGGCCTTCTGCAAGTATAACACTGCCGCCCTGTAATACCGGTATCCGGTTGTATTGGTTCCCAGGAAAACGGCCGTTCCGCCCATGAGCTTTCCGGCCTTCTCCAGGCAGGCTATCTCCGAGCAGATCGCCTCATAGGCTGCCGCGTAGTGTGACTCCTCGTCAAAAAGGGAGTGGGCCATCGCGACATTCCCGTAAGCGCCGCTGAGGGTCAGCAGGGACTGTGCCGAGTCAGGGTCCTTTCCGCGAAGACGACGCCGGATCTCCAGATCCCGCTGATAGGTCTCCAGACATTTTTCGTTATCATCGAGCCGCATGTAGATCTCGCCCATGCATCCGAAAAAGGGACTTCCGGCGGAACTGCCATGATCTTCCATGTAGCGGAGCAGATCATCGTCCAAAAGCTTTTCCCCTTCCTCCGCGATCCGCAGCCCCTTTTGCAGCATGCTCTTGTCGGACGCCCCTTTGTAGGCGAACAGGACGTTATAATAACTGTCAAACAGCTGGCTCCTCTGCTCAAGGCTGTTTCCGCCGTACATCCTTTTGGCAATGGCGAGCTTCGTCTCTCCCGCCCAGTCCAGCAATTTCCGGTCGGAGATCCGGTACCAGTTTTCGACGATCTGGTCGGAGATCTCCTTTCCGAAGATCTCCCGGTTCCTTTCGGAGATCCTGCCCTGCTGATCCAGCGCTTCGTAGGTCTTCTTGTATTCCGCCAGCAGCCTGGCTTTGATGCCTTCTTCCTGGAACCGCCTTCCGAACGTATCGTTCAGTTCTTTCAGCCCGAACCAGAGCAGGGACGCCCACCGGTTCCCCTCCATGGATCTTTCCAGGGCTTCGGCCATGAAGTCGCCGTCATCTTCCAGGCAGACGTCCTTCATGGTGGCTGCGGCGTGCCGGATGATCTCCCTGTCCTTATTCTCCCCCAGCTCATGCCGATCGATGTAGTCCAGGAATCCGGAAACGTCCTCGCCCCATTTTAGGTGATAGGGCTGCTCGTCCATGCGGAAGGGGTCATGGGGATCCAGAGTCCCCAGATAGTCCGCCAGCTTCTTATCATACCTGGCATTTCCCGCGAACTGCCACCGGAGGCCCCTGCGGATGGTCTTATGCATGAAATCGATCCGTCCGTCGGTGCGGATCTGAAAATCTTCGTACAGGTAATTCAGGAAATGGGAGAAGTCCAGCTCGTTCCATTTATCTCCCAGCAGCGCTGCCAGGTCGCCGCGGCGCAGTCCGTACCTGGAAGCCGCCAGAAAACTGGCAGCATCCGCCAAAAGCCCGGGGTTGATCCGCTTCGCGGCAACGGAGAATATCTCCACGCACATCTTCTCCACGGAAGGGGGACAGTGGTCCAGGATCTCGATCTGCCGGTCTCCCAGCGCGACGATCCCCGGCGCGCCCGAGGCTTTTGCCGCCTCAAAGTCCGTCTCCTCCATCATGCACAGCCGCTGGACCGCCATGCTGACGTAATAAGGATTATCCGCCGCACGGAGCTTCAGCAGGTGTTCCCTGACTCTCGGCGAAAGTTCCTTTCCGAAACGGCGCAGCACGCCGTCCATGACTCTTTTCCGGTCGTCTTCCGTGAGTGGATTCAGCGCGTAGAAAGACTTTTCCGGGATCTCCGTATCCGGCAGCGCCGACAGGAAGAAACGAATGCTTTTGGACAGTCCCGCCGGGATAAATCCGCAGCTGTCCCGGACCTCATCCGGAAACAGCTGATCCACCGCATCCACGATGACCAGCATCTTCCGGCCGGTCTTTTCATACTCTCCGGCCAGTTCCTTCAGCCTGTTCTGCCATTGCGCGATGGGATCTTCCCTGGGGACGGGATCAAATTCAGAAGGGCCGTCATCCGTCATTTCGGACTGATGCGGCTTTTGTAATCGTTCTTCCAGATAATAGACGGTATTTCTCAAGACGTCCGCCGCGTCGTTGCTCTCGTGGGTCAGCCCGCCGATGAAGGGCACCACGTCCCAGCCCTCGTCCCGGGCCTTCAGGGCGATCATGCTGGTCAGCGTGCTCTTGCCGCTGCCCGGCGCCCCTTTGCACACCACGGTCTGGCGGCTGCCCCGGATCCGGGCCATGAGGGCCTCCAGATCGGCTTGCCTCGCGCTGAACATGGTGCTCTTTTCTCTGATGAAAGTCCACTGCCGCTCGCGCTCCCGCTCAAAGGCGGTCATGCCGGCAAACTTTTCCCAGTCCGGCCGCAGCGCCTGTTCCAGATCCTCCGCCACCGTTTCGGCGAACTGAAGGATGTCTTCCTGCGCCGGCTCTCCGTCCTCGAACCTGACGGAATACTGCCTGACTCTGCAGTTGGGGAGCGCCTCCAGGCGGTCTTTCAGTGTGTCGAGAAGGCTTTGATGCTCTTCATCCTCCGCCAGGAACTCGCCGGGGACTTCTTTCGAAGGGGCAAGGATCCTGCGGATGTAGACCAGGGCGCTGATCTTCCGCCCGGTAGTTCCGTACTCCGCCTCCAGCGCCGTGGCGCTCTTGCGGAAGTCGTCCAGAAGCATCTTCTTTTTCTCCGCGACGGAGAGGACCAGCTCTTTGTCGGGGATCCATCCGTAGCGGTCCCCCAGCAGGATGATCATGGGCGGGCTGCTTCTGTCGATCTCATCCAGGCAGACGTCCAGCACTTTTCTGGAGGCGGACTCCGACTCCATGTTCTCCGTGTTGATGCCCCAGCGCAGGTCGCAGAATTCAATGTGGTCGTTCCATTGCCTGGCCATGGCGTTGATCCTCGCGGCCACATGGTCCCGCAGAATGTCCCGCTCCCGCTGCATGTCGGCAAAAGTGCTGGAAACGAAGATGGTCTTCATTCACGTTCCTCCGGTCTGTCAGATAAACTCGATCACCCTGTTCCCCCGCCGCAGCACACACAAAGCCGCCAGGTTGACCCAGCTTGCGCAGCGGTCCAGGATGATGGAGTCCGAAGTGATCACATATTCTTTTTCGTAGAGTTCCCGGTCCACGTCCCTGAGGATCCGGATGTCGGTATCCAGTCCGTACTCCTCCGCCGCCTCCGCCATCAGCGCTTTCAGCCGTCCGGAGTTGGATACGGGCTCGTCCAGCAGGATACAGGCCTTTTCCGCCTGCGCGAAGTCCAGATACGCCATCATCATCCGCACGGCCCGGGCCGTTTCCGGAATCAGCCGATAAGTCCCCCGCAGCGCCGCCAGATCCCGGATGCATCCGTCCATTCCCCGGATGAGGATGGAGTCGGAAAGCATCACTTCCAGCGTGATGACGGTGTTGAAGCCGTCGATCCAGACCTCCCGGCCGCGAAGCTGCCCGAAGGTCTTTTCCTTGTTTTTCCGCTCTATCAGCTGATCCGCCGTTGCCAGGCTCCGCATCAGTGCCAGGCGCTGCCGTTCTGAAAGCTGGAAGTGATTTCCCACAAAGGTGACCGCCTGCTTCATGTCGTATCCCTCATTGATCAGATACAGGACATGCCGGGCGGCTTCCTTCATGACGGCGATCGCTTCATCAGAAAAATTCTTTATGTCCTCCGGGACAAATCCCCGTCTTGCATCCATGAACGTCGTTTAAAACTCCAATTCGTATCGTGCCGGATCTACGCCGCCAGCCCCAGCAGGCTCAAGGCGATGAGGATCTGCCCCGCGTAGTACAGGCTGATGTTGGTGACCCGCAGGCTCTGCCTGGTCTCTTTTCCGAAAGTGTTCAAAATCAGCACGATGTCGCTGACCAGGAACAGGACGGCACCCGCGGCAAACAGTCCGGTAAACAGGGACGGCGCCGCGATCAGGTTCCACACGGCCACGCAGTTCAGCAGCATGATCGCCCCCAGGTACACGACGCCGAAGATCTTGAAGGCCGGCTTGGCGGTGATCTGCTTGAAGATCCACACCATCAGAAGCGCCGTCAGGACGACTCCGATGATCACGCACACCAGCGGGTGGGAGCACAGTGGAAGCACCGCCGCCAGATACATGATGTGGCCCGCCAGAAATACCACGATCCCCACCAGGAAGATCAGCTGTCCCTTTTTCTGAAACACCAGCCGCAGGTTCAGCAGCACGTCGGCGACGCAGCCCAGGATGAGCCCGATGACGATCAGCTTCGCCACGTGGGTCCCGGGGCTGTTCATGATCCCCAGGATCACGAAGCACAGGGACGCCAGCCCCTTTAACACCGCCGCGGGCACATATTGTTTTTTGCTTTCCGTATAAAGGAAGACTCCTGCCAGAATTACACACAGAATGATCAAAACGTACTGCATGGGGACCTCACTTTTCACATTGATGATACTGAAAACATACTACATACTGCCCTTTTTATCAATCAGGTATGAAAGGATGATGCTCTTCTGCCTCAATACCAAAAAAAGACTCTTGACAGGTAAGCCACGGCTAACTATAATGATGGCGGTTAGAAGTTGCTAACCGTATTTTTAAGGCGTTCGGTTAGTTTTGGCTAACTAATGATCGCAGGAGGGATATTTATGATGCCTCTCAGTTTTGCAGAGATCGGAGAGCCGCAGGTCATCAAGAGGATCGGCGGCAATCCGGAAATAAAAAAGCACCTGGAGGACCTGGGCTTCCACATCGGCGGGGAGATCAGCGTGATCAATACCGTCGGGGGGAATCTCATCGTGAACGTCAAGGAATGCCGTGTCGCAGTAAGCCGCGAGCTGGCAAATAAGATCATGATCTAAAGGAGGGACTTGCATTGAAAACACTCAGAGATGCCAAAATCGGGGAGACCGTCGCAGTGGCCAGGATCCACGGGGAAGGCGCGGTAAAACGCCGCATCATGGACATGGGGATCACGAAGAACGTGGAGATCTATGTCCGCAAGGTCGCGCCGCTGGGCGATCCGGTGGAACTCACCGTCCGCGGCTACGAGCTGAGCCTGCGGAAGGCAGACGCAGAAATGATCGAGATCAAGTGATTATTTTTTTCGGATGCAGTTAGTTTAAGCTAACTGCTCAAGGCAAATAACGCAGAAAGGAAGAGGAAATCATGTCTATAAGAATTGCCCTTGCGGGCAACCCGAACAGCGGTAAAACAACTTTATTCAACGCGCTGACCGGTTCGACGCAGTTCGTCGGGAACTGGCCGGGCGTCACAGTAGAGAAGAAGGAAGGAAAACTGAAAAAATATGACGACGTCGTCATTACGGACCTGCCTGGCATCTACTCTCTTTCTCCCTACACACTGGAGGAGGTCGTGGCCAGGAATTACCTGATCGGCGAACGGCCTGACGCGATCCTGAATATCGTGGACGGCTCCAATCTGGAGCGCAACCTTTACTTGACGACCCAGCTCACCGAGCTCGGCATCCCGGTGGTCGTGGCCATCAACATGATGGACGTAGTCAAAAAGGCCGGGGACAAGATCGACACCGCCCAGCTCTCCAAACAGCTGGGTTGTAAGATCGCAGAGATCTCGGCCCTCAAGGGCACCGGCGTCCAGGAGGCCGCCGCGGCTGCCGTGGAAGCCGCCAGAACCGGCAGGACCGTGCCGATGCACACTTTTTCCGGCCCCGTGGAGCATGCCCTGGCCCATATCGAGGAGCATGCTGTTTCCAACATGCCGGAAGAACAGCAGCGCTGGTACGCCGTCAAGCTCTTTGAGCGCGACAGCAAGGCGCTGGAACAGCTGCAGCTTCCCGAAGACGTGCAAAAAGACGTGGAGGCCCACATCGCCGACGTGGAAAAGGAGCTGGACGACGACGCCGAGTCCATCATCACCAACGAACGCTATATCTGGATCGGCAATATCATCAAATCTTCTTATAAGAAAAAATCGATCGGAAAGCTGACGACTTCCGACAAGATCGACAAGATCGTCACCAACCGCTGGCTGGCGCTGCCCATCTTCGCGGTGGTCATGTTCCTGGTCTATGCCATTGCCATGGGCAAGTCCATTTCGGACGGCGGTATCGCCATCGGCACCTTCCTTACCGACTGGACCAACGACGTTTTCGGCGAAGCCTGGCTGATCGAAGGCTCAAGGACCCTGCTGGAGAGCTGGGGCGCGGCGCCCT
>JAGAEH010000079.1 GCA_017613225.1 Lachnospiraceae bacterium | reverse complement strand
GGATCTCCCTGCACATTTCAAAAAATGTGCAGGGAGATCCGTCCCCTTTTCACCTGCCCAGACCGGCTTATTCCCCCCGCCGCTCTGCGATCACTTTGCCGATGTTCCACAGGTGGGTCACCTGCATCTCGGCCCTGACCCGCTCCTCCGGCGAGCTGTAATTGGCCGTGACGGAGCGGCTGCCGCAGTGGCCGCAGATCACATAGACACACCAGTCGCCTTCGCTTTCGATGTAGGCGCAGTCCTCCTGGCAGATGGGGCAGGACAGAAGTTCTTCCATAAATTCGTTGTTAATCATAGTTTTCTCCTGTTGCGGTGAGCACACGGGGACGGTCCTTTTGTGTTCTTGAAGACACGGGGACAGTCCCTCTGTCTTCATTTTGAGGACAGCAGAACCGTCCCCATGTCCTCATTTCTTATTTATTCAGCCTGAACCCGTACTTGACGGGGTCGTTGTCGTCGATCACGTACTGGGCGTAGCCGGTGATGTACGCGCTGCCGGTCACCTCCGGCAGAATGGCGGGGTAGGGGCCGACCTTCGTCTCCCCCAGGATCCGCCCGGTAAACGTGGTGTTGATCACACTCTCATATACGAAGGAGTCGCCCACATTCATTTTGCCCTGATCCCACAGCACGGCCAGCTCCGCGCAGGTGCTGGTGCCGCAGGGGGAGCGATCGATCTGCCCGTCAAAGATGGTGATGTTCTGCAGGTCCGCGCCGGGAGTCCGGGGCGGACCAAAGATCTCGCACAGGTCGATGGTCTTTATGTGGGGCAGTTCCGGATGGACGATCTCGATCTGAGCGTTGGCGGCCTCGATGATGGCCATGCCTGCGTCGATCAGGCGGCCGGCGTTCTCGCGGCAGATGGGGATCCCCAGTTTTTCAGCCTCGATGATGGCAAAAAAGCTGCCGCCGAAGGCCACTTCGATGTCCAGCAGGCCGTAGCCGGGGACTTCCACCGGCACACTGCGCCGGTAGACGAAGGCGGGCACGTTCTCAAAACTGACGGACTTCGCCGTGCCGTTTTCCACGTTCACGTGAACGGTCACCAGACCGGCGGGGGCCTCCATTTTGATGGTGGTCACCGGCTCGGTCACGTCCACCAGGCCCGTCTCCACCAGGATGGTGTTGGTGGCGATGGTGCCGTGGCCGCACATGTTGTGAAAGCCCAGGCCATGCATGAAAAAGACGCCCACGTCGGCTTCCGGCATGGTGGGGGGAACCAGGACCGCGCCGAACATGTCGTTGTGGCCCCGGGGCTCCTGCATCAGCGCCGTGCGGATGTAGTCATAGTGGTCGATGAAATACTGCCGCTTTTCCGCCATGGAATTGCCTTTCAGGGCCGGCATGCCGCCCACCACCAGGCGCAGCGGTTCGCCCTGGGTGTGGGATTCGACGGTGAAAATAGTGCGTTTCGGGTTCATTACGGTGCTCTCCCAGTGGATCTTTGCGAAGGGGATCCTTCGACTGCGTGCGCTTTGCGCACTTCGCTCAGGATGACAGGGGGTGTCAGGCCTCCCAGGGCTGCATGGCGCCGCCTTCATGGGCGGGTCTTGCGGTGCGTGCGAAGAGGTTTAGGACGCCCTTTTGCTCTTTGAGGGGCGGCCGCACCCAGTTTTTGCGCCGTTCGGCTAAAATATCATCGCTCACTTCCAGTTCCACCAGGCCTTCCGCCACGTCCACGCGGATCATGTCTCCGTCCTCCACCAGGGCGATCACGCCGCCGTCATAGGCTTCGGGGGACACATGCCCCACCAGGGCCCCGTGGGAGAAGCCGGAAAACCTCGCGTCGGTGACCAGCCCCACGCTCCTGTGCAGGCCTTTTGCCACCAGGGCGTCGTTGGAGAGCATCAGTTCCTTCATGCCCGGGGCGCCTTTCACGCCCTCATAGCGGATCACCAGCACGTCGCCGGGAAGGATCTCCCCCGCCTGGATGGCGGCAAAGGCCTTGGAATCATTATCAAAACATCTGGCCCGGCCGCGGAAGCTGCGCATCTCCTCCGGCACGCCGGTGGGGCGGATGATGGCCCCGCAGGGCGCCAGATTTCCTTTCAGTATTTTCAGACCCGGCAGGTCGTGCCAGGGATGGTCCAGGCTGCGGATCACGCCGGGTTTCGGCGCGGGTACGATCTCCAGCAGTTCGCCCCAGGTGCCGCCGAGCAGAGTGGGCACTTCCGGATGCAGATGCCCGGTCAGCTGTTTCATCACTGCCAAAGCGCCGCCGGCGCGGTACAGGTCCACGATGGTATGGGGCCCGCTGGGGATCACCCCTACGATGCAGCGGATGTCCGCCGCGTACCGGTCGAAGTAGTCCATGGTGATGCCCAACCCCAGTTCATGGCTCATGGTCAATATGTGGAGCAGGGCGTTGGTGGATCCTGCGATGGCCAGATCGAAGATGATGGCGTTTTCCAGCGTCTCCCTGGTGATCAGCTGCGAGGGACGGACGTTCTCTTTCGTCAGCCGCACGATATGGTGCCCTGCCTCTCTGGCGGTGTGGATCTTTTGCTCTGCACCGCAGGGATGCAGGAAGTGCCTGGAATTACCAGGTTCATCACTTCGCCCAGCAGCTGCATGGTGTTGGCGGTGCCCATGGAAGGGCAGGCGCCGCAGGTGGGGCAGACCTCCGCCTCCAGCCGGGCCAGGGCGTCTTCCTCCGCGCCGGAAAAGCGCGCCACGTCCAGATCGGCTTCCACCACGGCGCGTCCGTCGTGGAAGCCCGCGTCCATGCAGCCGCCGGTCACCACCAGGGAAGGGATGTCCAGCCTGGCGGCGGCCATGTAGCAGCCCGCGATGATGTTGTCGCAGCTGGCGATCATGCAGATGCCGTCAAACTGCTGGACCTTGCTCACCGCCTCGATGGAGTTGCAGACCAGGTCCCGCATGACCTGCTCGTATTTCATCTCCTCCACGCCGTTGGGGATGTTGCCGCAGGTGGCGGGGATGCCGAATTCCACCGGCACGCCCCCCGCGGCCCAGATGCCCTCCTTGACGGCGGCGGCGATCCGGCGCAGGTGTGCGGTGCCCGGCGAGCCCTCCAGGAAGGAATTGGGCACGCCGATGATGGGTTTTTCCCGGATGTCCCTGTCGTTATAGCCGGCTGCGGTCATCATCACGCGGCGGTGGGCGCCGGCTGCGGAATTCCAGAATTCGGGGCCATACTTGCCCATGGGTCACCTCCGTATCTTCTGTAACACAAAAGGACCGTCCCTGTGTGTCAGCACAACAGGACCGTCCCTGTGTGTTTAAAAGCAGCTCTCCAGGATCAGAGTCATGCCGATCTTTAGGCCGAGGTCAAGGGAGGCCACTTCCAGGTTTTCTTCTCTGGTGTGGGCCTTTTCGCCGATATAAAGGCCAAAAGTGGTGGCGGGGATACCAAGATTCATGGGAATATTGGCGTCAGTGGAGGAAGCATGCCGCCCGGGCTCTTTGCCGGTCAGGCGGGTGATCACCTCGGAGACCTGGTCAAACAGGGCTACCTGTGCCGGCGCATCCAGGTTGGACGCGCAGGGGCGCTCGCCCAGCAGCTCGCGGGTGAATCCCGCGTCGGGGCAGTTGGCCGCGTCGAAACAGGCGAAGAACTGTTCCCGCATCTGCGCCAGATGGCCGATGTCGTTGGAACGGTATTCGTACAGCATCGAGGCTTCCTGAGCGATGGTGTTCACGGAGGTTCCGCCGTTTATGACGCCGAAATTGTAGGTGGTGCGGACGCCGTCCTTTTTCGGAACGGGCTGGCCGTCCAGGCTGCAGATCAGCTTTGCCAGGTGGGCGATGGCGTTGGGGTTGCCAAAGGCGCCGTAGGAGTGGCCGCCGATGGTCTTCGCCGTCACTTTCCAGCGCTCGGAGCCCACCGCGCCGTTTACGATGTCGTTATAGCAGCCGTCAAAGGAGACCAACTGTCTGATCTTTCCCTCAAAGTCCTTGCAGATCTGGCGAACGCCCTTCAAGTTGCCCAGGCCCTCCTCGCCGGAGTTTAAAACAAAGAGCACGGGGCTCTTGGGCTCCAGCTTGTTTTCAAAGACGTAGCGGATGATGGTCAGCAGGGCCGCCACGTTGGCGGTGTCATCGCCGATGCCCGGGGCATACAGCTTGCCGTCCTTTTCGCAGACCGGCAGGGGAGTGGTGTCCGGGAAGACCACGTCGGTATGGGCCATGAATACGGAATAGTCCGCCGCGTCCTTCGGCATGGGAAGGATCACGTTCAGGGCCGGATCGACGTAGGCGTCTTCGGCGCCAAGGTCCTTTAACCAGGCCAGGATGCGCTCGGCGCGCAGTTCCTCGTGGTTGGAGGGGGCCGGGATGGCCGCCAGTTCCTTTAACAGTTCCACCTCGGCGCGGTGCTGGGACTCGCACCAGGGCAGATAGACTTCGCTGGTCAGTGCGGGGTTGATGGTGTCGTTCATTTCATAAGCTCCCTTCTATAGATCGTTCGCCTCTCCGGGCTAAGGAATATGCGTTAAGTCAAAACGATGTCCGTGCTACAGGTCAAAGGTCTGCCGGATCAGCCGGGCGGCCTCTTCGGCGGAGAGATCGGAATTGTCGATCCGCAGATAATTTTCAAAGGGGATCTCCCCCGGAAGGCTCTCCAGCCGGTATTCTTTTTCTTTTAACAGGCGCCGGTTGGACACTTCGATGTCCGCCTTGGAGGGCTTGTTTCTGATCCGGTTCTCCGTGGCGTTCCGGATCAGCCGGATCTCCTGGGGAGCGACCAGCTCCACACAGTAGAATTCCGTGCCGTAGGGACGGAAGATCTCCTTCACGTGCTCCACGTAGCCCCAGTCCTCCTGATGGTCAAAGTCCCACATGTAGGTGAAGATCATGCCGTAGTTGGAAGAGGCCGCAAAGTTTTTGAACACGGCCTCCCGGAGGTCCAGGATGGTCTTTCCGTCATAGTAACCGAAGATCTCGATGACGGATTCGATGGCCATGTGATTGTGAAACAGCCGCAGCCCCGTCAGCTTCATCAGTTCCTGGCCGACGGTCATCTTTCCGACGGCGCCGCTGCCGATGATGAATACCAGCTTCATGGACGTTCCGCCATGTTTTCCAGGATGTCCCTGGCCACGTGGACGCCGCTGGCGGAGGCATGGGACAGGGAATGGGTGATGCCGCTGCCGTCGCCGATCACGTACAGGCCGGGCCAGCGGGCCTGCAGGTGTTCGTCCACCGCCACTTCCATGTTGCAGAACTTGACCTCCACGCCGTACAGCAGGGTGTCGTCGCCGGCGGTGCCGGGGGCGATCTTGTCCAGGGCGTAGATCATCTCCACGATGTCGTCCAGGATGCGCTTGGGCAGCACCAGGCTCTGGTCTCCGGGGCTGG
>JAGAEH010000078.1 GCA_017613225.1 Lachnospiraceae bacterium | reverse complement strand
TCGATGGACAGCAGCACTTCCGGCTGATGCCCCCTGAGCATGAAGGCCTCATATTGGTCCCCGTCCAGGCTGAAGGATCTGTCCAGCTCGAAATACCTGATGTCCTCATAGGGAACGTGTTTGCCGAACATTTCTTCCGCGAGCCTGGAAAACGACCGCGCCGTCTCGCAAAGGCAGTCATCAAAATCAACGTATATCTTCATCATATCCTCCGCCGATACCGGTCTCCTGTCTCACCCTTTAGCACGAAAATGGCGTTTCTGTCAAGTTCTCCCCGAAGCAGTAATTATCCGTTAAATAAAGTTAAAGTAATTGACTTTCACATGCGTTTGCGTTAGTATTTTATTGTACTATGTTATAGTACGAAACCCACAAAAATCAGGAGGAAAATCATGAAAAAAGTATTTGCGATCCTGCTGGCTCTGGCCATGGTTTTGAGCCTTGCCGGCTGCTCCAGCACACCTGCGACCACCACAGCTGCTCCTTCGGAAGCCACCACCACCAAGGCGGCTGAGTCCGAGGCTCCTGCGGGCGATCCCATTCAGATCGGCGCAGTCCTGCCTCTGACCGGCTCTTCCACCGGTGAATTCCTGAAAGCCGCCATGGAAGTAGCCCAGGATATCATCAACAACTCTCACGACCTGGATTGGGATCTGGCCAAGAACAAAGGCATTCTGGGCGGCCGCCCCGTTGAACTTGTCTTTGCCGATCATCAGGCCAGCGCCGATATCGCCACCACCGAAGCTGCCAAGCTGCTGGATCAGGGCGTTGTCGCCATCACCGGCGCTTACAACTCCGGCTGCTCCGCTTCCGTTGCCACCCAGGCTCTGGAATACGGCGTTCCCATGGTCTGCGGTTCCTCTTCTTCCGCTTCTCTGACCGATGGCTCCACCTATGCGTTCAAGTCCATCTTCAACCGCGTAGCTGCCAACGATGAGCAGGAGTCTCAGGAATTCTTCGAATATCTGAAGTATCTGAACGAGACCTGCAATGCCGGCATCGAGAAAGTCGCCATCGCCTGGATCAACAACAGCTATGGCATCCATGCCAACGAAATGTTCGAAAAGTACGCTGCCCAGTACGGCTTCCAGGAAGTCGCCAGCGTCTCCTATGAGTCCAGCAGCACCTCCTTCGACACCGAGGCTGCCCAGATCAAAGAGTCCGGCGCGGACGCCGTTTTCCAGGCTTCCTACATCGGCGACCTGACCCTGTTCGCTCAGGCTTACAGCTCTCTGCAGTTCAAGCCTGCTGCCATCGTGTGCTACTGCGGCGGTTTCCAGGATGCTTCCTTCGCGAAGGTCGCTACCGACCTGGGCGTCAACAACTATGCCGGCGGCCAGGCCTGCACCGCTCAGCTGGCGGACAAGCTGCCCATCTTCTCCTATGTCAACGAGCTGTACAAGGCCAAGACCGGTCAGGACATTGACGGTCCCGCTCTGGAAGAGTTCGCTTCCGTCATCGTAGCCGCCCAGGCCATCAACGCCGCCGGCTCCACCGACGCGAAGGCGATCAACGAGACGCTGAAGTCCACCACCTTCGAGGCTCCGTACCTGATCACCCAGAAGATCCACTTCGACGAGAACGGCCAGAACGACATCATGCCCGCTGTGGTCACTCAGCTGATCGACGGCAAGTATGAGGTCGTATTCCCGAGAGACGAGTACGCTACCGCGGATCCTGTTCTGGATAAATAATTCCTTACCGGTACAGTTTTAAAGTAACAGCGGGGAGGACTGGCAGGGTTCTGCCAGCCCTCTCCTGCTTTTCACAGGAGAGGACTTATGATAGGACAAATCATAATCAACGGTCTTTTGAACGGCGCCGTCTATGCGCTGGTGGCCGTAGGGCTGAGCCTGACGTGGGGCGTAATGGATATCGTCAACTTCGCCCACGGTGAATTCCTGCTGTGGGGTCTCTACAGCTCTTTCTGGATCTGGGCTTTGATGGGTCTGGATCCGCTGATCTCCCTGCCGATCGTAGTGGTGCTTATCTTTGCTTTGGGCGTTCTGACCTACCTGGTGGTGATCAAGCGCGTGCTCAAGGTGTCCGGTCTTACCGCGCTGCTGGCCACATTCGGACTGAGCATGGTCCTTAAGAACCTGACCCAGTTCTTCTGGACGGCCAACTACCGCAACGTGACCAAACCTTTGGTGAGCAATCAGAGCTTTAATATCTTCGGCATGTACATCCGGCAGGATTACGTGGTGGCTGCCGCAGGAGCGCTCTTGCTTACGCTGCTGGTCACCCTGTTCCTGAACCGTACCAAGACCGGTGTCGCCATCAAGGCTACATCGATCAATAAGAGCGCCGCGCAGCTGGTGGGCATCGATACCAACCGTATCTACGCCATCACCTTTGGCCTTTCCGGCGCCTGTGTCGGCGCGGCGGCCGCGCTGATGGCCAGTTTCACGCCTATCTATCCGGAAGCCTGCTCCCTTTACAGCACCCTGGCTTTCGTCATCGTGGCTCTGGGCGGCTTCGGCAATATCAAGGGCGCGCTCTTCGCCGGCTTGATCGTCGGCGTGGTGGAAGCCCTGGGAGGTTACTTTATCGGCACTTCCTTTAAGTATCTGGTGGTATTCCTGATCTACCTTATCGTGATGCAGATCAGACCGAGGGGGTTGTTCGGATGGTAATACTGAAAGAATACAAAATGGCTCTGGTCATGCTGGCCCTGTTCATCGGCGTCCCTCTGGCTGTCAACTCCACGGACGTGCACAACGTCATCATCTATATCCTGATCTACGCCATGGTGGGCGAGGCCTGGAACCTGATCACCGGCTTTGCCGGCCAGACCTCCTTCGGTCACGCGGCCTATTTCGGCATCGGCGCCTATACCTCTACCATCATGCTGGAGTACTTCCACATCACGCCCTGGATCGGCATGCTGGCCGGCGGTCTCATTGCCGTCGTCCTGGCCTTTATCGTCAATTTCAACATGTTTAAACTGAAGGGCCACTATTTCGCCATTGGTACGCTCTGTGTCGCCGAGATCCTTAAGACCATTTTCAGCAAATGGGAATGGGTCGGCGCAGGCGACGGCATCGCCCTGACGCCGATCAGCGCGCTGATCTCCGACGCGCCTTCCTCGGCCTGGGGGAAGATCGCCTGGCTCTCTCTGGACGTCAGAGACCGGCTGCCCTTCCTGTTTACGACGCTGGCGGTGTTCTGCCTCGTCTTTATCGTCTGCTCTGTCCTGGAGCGTTCCAAGATCGGTTTTTATTGGAAGGCCATCCGTGAAAGCCACGAAGTAGCCGAATCCATTGGCATCAACCCGCGAAAATACAAACTGATCGCCATGTGCATCAGCGCCTTTATCGCGGCTATCGGAGGAACCTTCTTCGCCCAGTTCTTCAAGTACATCGACGCCATCACGGTCTTCCCGCTGAGCGTGTCCATGATCTTCGTGCTGGTCACGGTGCTGGGAGGTCTCGGCAACGTCTACGGTCCCATCATCGGCGCTGTGATCTATTATGCGCTGGATCTGCTGATGAGGCGCATGACCGGCGGTTCCGGCAGCGGTCTCAACCTGATCATCTTCGGCGCCCTGATCGTGCTGGTCACCTGTACCGAACCCAGGGGCATCATGGGCTTTGTGGACCGGATCCGGCAGTCTCTTGCCGGACGGAAAAAGGAGGGTGAGTGAGATGGCGGAATTACTGCGGATCGAAAACATCACCAAGAAATTCGGCAATCTGGTAGCCAATGAAGACGTCAGCTTTTCCGTAAACGAACACGAGATCGTCAGTCTGATCGGCCCTAACGGCGCAGGCAAGACCACTCTGTTCAACAGCATTTCCGGTTACTATCCGCCCACCTCCGGCAAGGTCTTTTTCAAAGGCCAGGATATCACCGGCAAAACAGCCTTTGAGATCTGCAGACTTGGCATCACCCGGACCTTCCAGGTGGTTCAGACCCTGAAAGAGATGACGGTAGAGGAAAACGTCATGACGGGCGCTTTCCTGCACACCGGAAGCCGCAAGCAGGCGCAGATCGCCGCCGCGGAGATCCTGGAGCGCACGGGGCTGACGGAGAAGAAGAACATCCGCGGCGCGAGCCTGACCATCATCGACAAGAAGCGCGTGGAGATCGCCCGGGCTCTGGCCACCAGGCCGCAGCTTCTGATGCTGGATGAATGCATGGCCGGTCTGAACCAGACAGAGATCAAAGACGTGATGGAGCTGTGCCTCCGCCTGAAAGAGGAGGGCCTGTCCCTGCTGGTGGTGGAGCACATCATGGAGGCCATCATGCCCATCTCCGACCGCATTGTGGTGCTGAATGCCGGCAAGAAGATCGCGGAAGGACTGCCGGAAGAGATCGTCAACAACGAAGAAGTCATCAAGGCTTATCTGGGGGACAGGTACCATGCTGAAAGTAAATGATCTTGTATTAGGATATGACAACGTACCCGTGGTCTTCGGCGTTTCCCTTGAGGTCAGGGAAAAAGAAGTCGTTGCCATCGTCGGTTCCAACGGCGCGGGCAAGACCACCATCCTGCGGGGACTATCCGGCCTGATCCGCCCCATGGAGGGCAGCATCGAATTCATGGGGGAAGACATCACCAGGACCCCTGCCCATAAGCTGGTGAAGATGGGTATCTCCCATGTGCCGGAAGGCCGTCAGCTCTTCGGCAAACTGACCGTGCGGCAGAACCTGATGATGGGCGCCTACACGCTGAAAGATGAGGCGGCCAAAAAAGACGCGCTGGATCAGGTCTTTACCCTGTTTCCCCGCCTGAAAGAAAGGGAAGATCAGGCCGCCGAGACCTTTTCCGGCGGCGAACAGCAGATGCTGGCCATCGCCAGAGGAATGATGTCCAAGCCCAAACTGCTGATGATCGATGAGATGTCACTGGGCCTGGCGCCGGTCCTGGTGGACCGCGTGATGGATTCCTTAAAGGAGATCCGCGCCACCGGCATCACGGTGCTGATCGTGGAGCAGAAGGTCAAAGAGGCGCTGGAACTGGCCGACCGGGGCTACGTCCTGGCCACCGGCCGCATCCTGCAGGAGGGAAGCAGCGCGGAACTGCTGGAATCCGACGTCGTAAAAAAGGCATATCTGGGCATGTGACCGCTCAAAAAACGAAAAGGGAGAGGCCGGCTTCCGGCCTTTCCTTTTTTGTCTTTCAAAGGCCGGCTCAGTTCTTCTCCGGCATTTCAGACAACTTTTTTAATATTTTTGTAACATTTCTATAGCCATTATTTACTCAATTTGATATAATGACAACAAATACCATCCGATCTATCCCGGAGGACGTGCATCATGGAAAAGATCTCCTATAAATGGCTCCGCAGGCTCCTGTGTGCCGGTCTGGTCCTGACTTTGGCACTGGGTCATCTTGCCTCTGTTGTCGCCGCGTCGGCCGGGGAAGATCTCCGGTCCGCCGAAAACAACGTTGAAAAACTCGCCGCGAAGGCCTCCTCTTCTGCCGGTACGATCCAGATCGGAAGTACCTCTTTCAGTTCGGAGGAGGACGTGTCCTCCGGTTGGTCCGGCGGCAAGGGCTGGAAAAACATCGCGGGACAGTACGTCACCATGGTGGATTACGACGGTTCCGGGGCGAAGGTCTCCAAAGACAACGGGATCCTGACCCTGGCGGTGGCCGGCGTCAACCGGATCGGGGAACTGACAGGCAACTGCTCCGTCCGGATCGTAGGCACGGGCATCGTACTGATCGACAAGATATCCATTTCTGAAGGGAATACTGTCTCCCTGCATCCCAACACTCTTCTCTATCAGGAG
>JAGAEH010000077.1 GCA_017613225.1 Lachnospiraceae bacterium | reverse complement strand
CGTAAGAGACAGCGCGAAACCGCGCTTCGCTGTCTGCGCCTCTTCGTCCGCGCCGTATTTCTCCAGCCCCACCTCTTCGGGAGTCTTGTGCAGGAACAGCACAGCCGGCAGCATGAACAGGGCCACCAGGCCGCCGGCGATCAGGTAGACCGGCCGCCAGCCGATCTTTTCGATGAGGCCGGAAAAGACAGGGCTTAAGATCGCCCCGATGATGCCCGCAATGCCCATGAACAGGCCCGTGGCGGTCCCCATCTTCTTTTCAAACCAGTTGCCGATCACCACGTTGCCCACGATCAGGCCGGTATAGGCATGTGCGACGCCCAGGACCAGAGCGATGGCATAGAACTGCCACACCCTCGTCGCCATGGACAGCAGTACGTAACAGAGCACCGCCAATGCCGTTCCCAGCCCCAGCATCAGCCGCAGCGGGATCTTTTTCATGTGACGGACCACCAGCGGTGCCAGCAGTCCGAAGGTGGCGCTCATGATGGTCAGATACAGCGCGACGTCTCCCACGCCCACGCCCAGTTCCCGGGACACGGGCAGATAGAACACGCCCATACTGTTGGATGAGACGCCCAGGACGACGCCGCTCATGCCGCAGCAGAGGGCCACCGTCACCCAGTGATAATGCTTTCTAAAGAAACTCATTGTATTGCCTTTCTGTCAACCCACACGGAGGGATTCTTCGTCGCGCTGCTCCTCAGAATGACAGTCAGTTGTCATCCTGAGCGAAGTCCGCGCGGCGGACGAAGCCGAAGGATCCTCTTACTTTTTCCCGACCTTCCTGTCCGCGTAGGTATTGCTCTTCACCAGCTTGTAGGAGGGCAGGTCTTTCACCGCCTCGGCCAGTGTCATGCGCTTCTCCCCGTTGTCCAGATCGATCAGGATGTAGCGGTCGTTGCCCATGCCCAGTTCCTTCATGTAGGACAGCTGGCGGTGGCCGTGACGGGTCTCGATGCGCTCCGTCATGGCCTTGTTCTCCTCCTTCGTCATGGCGTAGATCAGGTCCACGCAGGCGGAGTCGATGGCCAGGATGTCGGTGGATGCCAGGATCCCAACGTTGGGAGTGACCACCGGCGCGGCGCCCAGGCCCTCGCAGTCGCAGGATACCGACATGTTGCGCATCACGTTCACGTAGGTGACGTGCTTCCCGAAATAGTCGATGGTGGCCTTGGTGGACTCGGTCATACGCTCCATGAAAGTCTCCATGGTCATGCCCCACTGGGCTCTGCCGTCCCCGGCGTGGATCCACTTTTTTCCGATGTGAGCGTCCGCGCAGCCGATGCCGATGTTCTTGTTGGAACCTCCGAAGCCGCCCATGGTGTGCCCTTTAAAGTGGGTCAGCGTCACCATGGAATCATAGTTCAGCATGTGGGAGCCGTGGGACATCTCTTTCTGCCACTTGCCGCCCGCGATGGGCAGCGTCACGGTGCCCTCTTCGTCCATGATGTCCACCGGGCAAAAGTCCCATCCGTTCACTTTCAGCGCCTCCCGGTGCTTTTCGGTGGTGTCGCGGTCGCCTTCGTAATAAGTGTTGGTCTCCACGATGGCCGCGTCCTTCAGCTCCGGCTCCGCTTCCATCAGTTCTTTGATCCAGGCAGGCGGAATGATGTTCGGCCCCAGCTTTTCGCCGGTATGGGCCTTGACGGCCACCCTGCCGGAGATGTTCGCGTTTACTTTTTCATAGGCCTTCTTCAGGCCCGCGGGTGAAATGTCCCTGGTAAAATAGACGATGGATTCGTTCCCTTTGCGTTCTTCAAAGGGGACGTAGTGTTCTCCTCCGGTTCCCGGTACTGCTTTTTTCATGATATTTCTCCTTGAAAACTTGTTATCCTGAGCGGAATCCGCGCGGCGGACGGAGTCGAAAGATCCCTTCACTTCTTCCCCGGGAACTCCACGGCGTCTACTGCATCAGCTTCATGTCCGGCAGCGTGTAGATGTGCATCGCGGGAGAATCGGGCATCAGGAGCAGCCTGGTGATCATGTACTTTCCCGCATTCACCATGCAGAGCAGAGAGATATCATCCCTCGGCGCATCCCGTATGATCGAATCGAAACGCAGTTCCCCATTCTCATAAAACTCCGAAACGCAGTATTCATACCCTCCGGCAGGCGACTCTCTGACGCCTCCGACAAGGATCCGGTCATCATAGGCATTCATGCGGAGCACGAAAGGGTTCCCCATGCTCTCCTGGGAGGCAAAGACCTCATAATCCCCGGTCGCAAGGTTCAGCCTGTAGATGGTCCTGGTGTCGTCTACGTCCTGGCGGTGATAATACGCGTATCCGTTCCAGACCAGGTGGATGTAAAGCTCCTGATCCTTCAGTTTTTCATAGGTGCGCAGGTCATCGTTCCTCCAGGAAATGAGTTTCAGCCCTCTACAGTTCCCATGCTGCGCCACCAGAAATCCTCCTGGGCCCAAAGCGACATTGGGGTCGTCCCCCAGGCGGATGCCGGTCTCTTTTTTGCACAGTTCTCCCTTTTCCGGGGATACCGTGGTGTCGATGTAATATATATCTCCGTCAAAGCAGTAATAGATGTAGTCAGTCACCTTGCCCAGCGTAAAGCAGAAATTCCCGGTTTCGGTAAACAGTTCATAGTCCCTGCCTTCTTTGGTATCATAAGCATGATGCGTATAGGACTGCTTCTCCCCCATCGCTTCGTTTTTGACAAAGTAGAGCCATTTTCCCGCCGGCACAAGATACAGGTAGTCGTTCACGGTTCCGTCTGCCGTGTCACTGGCCATGATCAGCTCCGGTTCCGGCGCCTCGGAAGGATCCTTTGACATGTTCTCTTCCTTGGCCCTGATAATGCCGTAACCGGGGATCGCGACATAGTAATCCTCGCCCAGTTTACAGGCATAGCCCCAGTTGCCCAGATTGGCCTGCAGCGCAGGGTCTTCTTTGTCTTCGACAAAGTGCGGCTCCGAATCACAGCAGAAAAACAAGACCGCAGCCAGTACCAGAAGCACTGCCCCGCCGATGATCGCCGGCAGCAGCCACTTCTTTTTGCGGCGTACCGGGCGGGTGGCAAAATCCTGCTGCCAGGGCGCCGAGACCTGGTATTGCTGCGCGCCGCTCTGCGTCCCGCTGTTCTGCTGTCCGCCGGCGCTGCTGCCGGCCGATGCCTGAGCGGGGCTCCACTGCGGCATGCTGTGCTGATAGATGGGGATCTCCTGCTGCGCGTGGCCTTTCTGCGTGTAATCCTTCTGTACGAATCCGCCCTGGGGGACCTGGGTCTGCTGGGAATTGGTCGTCTGCTGGCCGTAGCCGTGCTTATTGTAAGGCAGCGTTTCAAAGCCCTTCGGGGCATCGAAGGCGCCATAGTCCTGATAATGCTCTTCTGCCGGCTTTTCGTCGGGGTTCATGTCGTTGACGGCAATCGGCTTTCCGCAATAATTGCAGAACCGCGAGCCGTCCGGGATCTGTCGTCCGCATTGGCTGCAAAACATAGTGTTCCATCTCCTTGATTGAACTGTGATCTGTGAAAAATTGTACTATAGAAGACGGAAATCTTCAAGAGATGAGTCTATAGGGGGGGCTGAAGATCATTCGGATTACGCGCTTCGCGCTATTGTGATAAAGCGATGAGAACTCGCTCTGCGAGTTCTCGAAAACAGGGTTCAAACTGCGGAGCTGTTGCTTAAAAAGTAACGGGCTGCGCGCCTTCGGCGCTCTTGCAGCCCTGAAGATCATTCGGATTACGCGCTCCGCGATACTGTGATAAAGCGTTGAGAACTCGCAGAGCGAGTTCTCGAAAACAGGGTTCAAACTGCGGAGCTGTTGCTTATAAAAGTAACGGGCTGCGCGCCTTCGGCGCTTCCGCAGCCCTGAAGATCATTCGGATTACGCGCTCTGCGATACTGTGATAAAGCGTTGAGAACTCGCAGAGCGAGTTCTCGAAAACAGGGTTCAAACTGCTTTGCAGTTCGAACCCTGTTTTCTTGCGACCAAATAAAGAAGGCCCTGCTCGTG
>JAGAEH010000076.1 GCA_017613225.1 Lachnospiraceae bacterium | reverse complement strand
GTTCCGCGTCGCTGAATTCCCGGATGATCACCGGGATCTCTTTCAGGCCGGCCAGCTTGGCTGCGCGGAATCGCCGCTCCCCGGCCACGATCTGATACCGCTTCCCGGATCTTGTTACTACGATCGGCTGGATGATACCATATGTAGTGATGGAGTCCGCCAGCTCCTTTAAGGACTCTTCCTTGAAGGCCTTTCTGGGCTGGTTCTTGTTGGGATCTATCATGGAGATCCGCAGGGTGACCACGCCATTTTCGGTTTTTTCCATGTTTTCCACCGGTTTATCCACTTTTTTGGCCGGTTTTGTGGATATTTCCTTGGTTTTTGGCGTTTCTTCCTTATAAGATGTTGATATCAGGGAGTCCAGGCCTCTGCCCAGACCGGTTTTCTTTGCCATGTCAACTCACTCCTTTATTGATGAATGTATGCTTTATTCTTTCCCGTCTTCAATGATCAGGGGCGGTTTTTCTGTCCGCTTTGGCTCCGACAGCCTTCCCTTTTCCTCTGCTCTGCTTCCATGGGCGTCGGTCGTCCTTACAACTTTCTCTTGTCTACTTCCTTCGCCAGAGCGTCGTATGCCATGGCGCCGGAGGACCGCTTGTCGTACAGCTGGATGGGCTGTCCGAAGCTGGGCGCTTCCGCCAGCCGGACGTTGCGCGGGATCACCGTGCGATAGATGTGCTGATCCAGATGATCCCTGACGTTGTCCACCACCTGCTGCGACAGATTGGTGCGGCTGTCAAACATGGTGAATACCACGCCTTCTATGGAAAGCTCGGGATTCAGGCGGTCTTTAACCAGATCAATGGTGTGGATCAGCTGCGACAGGCCCTCCAGAGCATAAAACTCGCACTGGATCGGCACCAGCACCGTATTCGCGGTGGTCAGGGCATTGATCGTAAGAATGCTGAGGGCCGGCGGGCAGTCGATGATCACGTAATCATACTCCGAAAGCAGCGATGCCGCCTGTTCTTTCAGCAGATACTCCCGGCGCGGCCTGTCGATCAGCTCGATCTCGGCACCTGCCAGGTCGACGTGGGAAGGAAGCAGGTCCAGACGCTTGACTTCCGTCTTTACAACAGCATCCGCGGCTTCGCAGTCCCCGCACAATACAGAATAAATGTTCTTATCGTCGTCATTTTTCGCAATTCCAAGGCCAGAGGTCATGTTTCCCTGCGGATCGATGTCGATGGCAAGGACTTTCCGGTGTCTTCCTGCCAAACCGGCAGCCAGATTGATGGCCGTTGTGGTCTTGCCGACACCGCCTTTTTGATTGGCTATTGCTATGATCCTGTTCATATACAAAAACACCTCCAGATCTTCGCGTTAAATTATAACATGAGGATCGGAGATGTTCAATCTTCCAATAATATGAAGTTTTTCTGTTGTTTATCAAGAACACCCTGATAATACTGTCATTTTGCTCTTATAAAGGACTTTTGGAAGGAGTTCCAGCCTTTCTGGGATACTTTTTGGGCGTTGTTTCGACCTTTTTGATAACTATGAGCTTTCTCTCTATGTCGGTCCCGGGCAGAACGACCGTGTCTATCGCATGCAGTTTTCCGCCCAGCACTTTTATGGCCTTTTCAGCCGATCGAACTTCTTCTTCAGCTCCAGCCGCTTTATAAGACACGAAATAACCGCCTTTTCTCACATAAGGCAGACAGTATTCGCACAAAACCGGCAGAGCTGCTACAGCACGGGATACACAGACGTCGTAACTTTCCCTGTATTTTTCCTGATGCGCCAGATCCTCCGCGCGGGCATGGATCGCCTCACATTTCTTCAAGCCAAGCGTTTTTACAGTGTTTTCCAGGAAAAACACCCTCTTGTTAAGGGAATCCAGCAACGTGACGCGAATATCTTCGCGGAATATGGCCAAAGGAATACCAGGAAATCCTGCGCCAGTACCTATGTCAATGACCTTTGCGCCGGGTCTGATCCATGTTTCACGTGAAACATTCTTCGGATCCGCTGTTATTTCTGATGTTTCACATGAAACATTCTTTTTGTCATTGCTCTCATCAGATATTTTTACAGATGCGACGCTTTCATCATTTGTTTCACGTGAAACATTCTTTCCATCACTTTTCTCATCAGAGATGTCCGTCACGGCATCTTTAAGTGTTTCACGTGAAACATTATCTTTGTCGTAGTTTTCACTTACAGTTTCACGTGCAACATTTTCATCGCCGCAATCATCGCCAATTGTTTCACGTGAAACAATTTTCTTTCTGCTTTTCCCCCAAAATGTTTCACGTGAAACATTCCGGTCCGCGATCAATGCAAGGCTGTCCAAAAAATGCTTCTGCAGAAAGTCTTCCTTCTCTGTAATAGCCGTCAGATTTACCTTTTCATTGTAGTCCAGGACCATTTCATAGTATTTTTCAAGTTTTTCAGCCTTTTCCGCGTCAGCCAGAGCAGTCAGCCTGGAAGTTTCCTCCAGAATATGCTTTGCGTACTCTGTCATGGGAGGCTCCTGGCCCTTGACATTTTTCATATCTTCATTCATGTTCGCCGGCCCTCCTGTTTTTCTCCAGCCACACATTCAGCACGGAAATATCCGCCGGGGACACTCCTGAGATCCTGGATGCCTGTCCCAGGCTTTCGGGACGCAGCTTTTTCAGTTTCTGCCTTGCCTCCAGCCGCAGGCTGCCGATCTTGTCATAATCCGTATCAGCCGGGATCCTTTTTACTTCCAGTTTTTTAAACCTTTCCACCTGTTCTTCCTGGCGGCGGATGTATCCCTCATACTTTATGGCGATATTCACCTGTTCCCGCACGTCCGCAGGCAGTTTTGGCCGCTCTTTGTCCAGCGGCGCCAGGATCTCGTAATCCAGTTCCGGTCTTTTAATAAGTTCTGACAGGGATGCGCCGGAGATGAGAGGGGTGGATCCCCGCTGCGCCAGCAGCTCCTGGACCTCTGAGCGGACACCTAAGAAGACTTTGCCGACCCTTTCGATCTCCGAGTTGATCTGCGATTCCTTTTTCAGCAGTCTTTCGTACCGCTCCTGCGGGATCAGACCGGCTTCGTAGCCGATCTTTGTCAGCCGCAGATCTGCGTTGTCCTGACGCAGCAGAAGACGGTATTCCGCCCTTGACGTCATCATTCTGTAGGGTTCGTTGGTCTCTTTTGTGATCAGATCGTCGATCAATACGCCGATATAGGCCTGGGAACGGTCCAGAACGATGGGCTCCTCCCCATTAATGAGCCGTACGGCGTTGATTCCCGCCATCAGTCCCTGGGCAGCCGCTTCTTCATAGCCGGAGCTGCCGTTGGACTGACCTGCGCTGAACAGGCCCTTGATCTCCTTAAACTCCAGACTGGCCTTCAGCTGGGTGGCGTCCAGGCAGTCATATTCTATGGCGTAGGCGTTCCGGACGATATGAGCGTGTTCCATGCCGGGCACGGTGTGGATCATCCGCTCCTGCACGTCTTCCGGCATGGAGCTGGACATCCCGGAGATGTACATCTCGTTGGTGTACAGGCCTTCCGGCTCCAGGAAGAGCTGATGCCTGTCCTTTTCCGCGAAACGCACCACCTTGTCCTCGATGGAAGGGCAGTAACGGGGCCCGGTGCCTTCGATCACACCGGAGAAGAGAGGAGAGCGGTCCAGGTTGTCCCGGATGATCTGATGCGTCTCCTCGTTGGTATAGGTCAGCCAGCAGGAGACCTGAGGCTTCTGGATGCTTTCCGGGTCCGTCTCAAAGGAGAACGGCGTGATGGGCACGTCCCCCGGCTGCTCTTCCATGCGGGAAAAGTCCAGACTGCGGGCGTCTACCCGGGCCGGTGTACCGGTCTTGAACCGCCGTACACGGATCCCGGCGTTCACCAGCGACTCTGTCAGCAAATTGGCCGCCGGCAGGCCGTTGGGTCCCGTGGCCATGCTGACTTCCCCGTAGATGCAGCGTGCCCGCAGATAGGTTCCGGTACACAATATGGCGGCCTTACAATAATAGACAGCGCCGGATACAGTGGTCACGGAGACCACTGCGCCGTTTTCGATATCGATGGAACGCACCTCCGTCTGGCGGATCTTAAGGCCCGGCGTGTTCTCCAGGGTCTTCCGCATCTCCGCGGAATAGCGCTGTTTGTCGGCCTGGGCACGCAGGGAATAGACCGCGGGGCCCTTGGACTTGTTCAGCATCCGGGACTGGATGAAGGTCTTGTCGATATTGCGTCCCATCTCGCCGCCCAGGGCGTCCACCTCCCGGACCAGATGTCCTTTGGAAGTGCCGCCGATGTTGGGGTTGCAGGGCATCATGGCGATACTGTCCGCGCTGACGGTAAACAGGATCACCTGCTTTCCCAGCCGCGCTCCGGCCAGAGCCGCTTCGCAGCCCGCGTGGCCCGCTCCGATGATGGCGATGTCATATTGTTCACTGATCAAAGTCATTCTTGTCTTTCCTATGTAATGCGGCACGGCGCCATATAAATATGCGCCTTTGCCGCCTTCCGACCCTTTTATTATTTCCCCATGCAGAACTTGGAAAAAATCTCGTCCACCAGCGCCTCGGAAGCCGCGTCCCCCACGATGCGGGAGAGGGCAGTGTAGGCGTCCATCAGGTCGATGGTGAACAGGTCCTCCGGCATCCCCGCCGCGATGGCTTCCTCCACCAGCGCGAGGCTTTTGTCCGCCGTCCGCAGTTCTTCCAGGTGGCGCAGGTTGGCCGCCGCCTCGTATTCCCCCGATGCGGGCAGCATGTCGGAAAAGATCGTTAATATTTTATCATATAGTTCTTTCCGCCCTTCGCCGGTGCGGGCGGAGAAGGAGAGGGGCTCCAGCCCTGTGATCTCTCTGATCGCTCCGACGTCCGCGGCCTGGGGAAGGTCGGTCTTGTTGAGCAGAAGGATGGCCTTCTTATTCTTTACCCATTTCGCGGCCTGCATAAGCTCCTGCTGGGAGGCCGGCTGCGCCGCATCGATCACGTACAGTATCAGATCCGCCGCTTCCGCCTTCTTTTCCGCCAGTTCGATGCCGATCCGCTCCACGGTGTCCTCCGAACGGCGTATGCCCGCGGTGTCTGCCAGCAGGAGAGTAAGGTCCCCCACGCGGACCGCTTCTTCCAGCACGTCTCTGGTGGTGCCGGGGATCTCTGTGACGATGGCGCGTTCGCTGCCCAGCAGCAGGTTCAGGATGGAAGACTTCCCCACGTTGGGGCTTCCCAGGATCACGGTCCTGATGCCTGCTTTGAAGACCCGGGCGTTCTCCGCGGCCTGGATCATGTCGGCGATCTGCGCGCGGATCTCCTTTACGACCGCTGCCAGCCTTTCCGCGTAGCCCTCCGTGGAGATGTGCTCCGGGTCGTCCACCGCCGCCTCCAGAAAGGCGGTCTCGTAGAGGATCCTGCTGCGCAGATCGTTGATCCGGCTGCTGAAACTGCCGCTCAGCTGGTCCATGGCGGAGGCCCGTTCGTATTCGCTGTGGGAGCCGATCAGGTCCATCACCGCCTCGGCCTGGGACAGGTCCATCCTGCCGTTCAGGAAGGCCCTGCGGGTGAATTCCCCGGGCATCGCCAGCCTGGCGCCGGCGTCCAGCACCGTCTGCAGGACGCGCCGCAGCAGGTAGGGGCCGCCGTGGCACTGCAGTTCCACAACGTCTTCGCCGGTGTAGCTTTTCGGCGCCCGCATGGTCAGCACTACCGCCTGATCCAGCACCGTATCGCCCTGCATCAGCAGTCCCACGTGCACGGTGTTCGCCTGCAGATCCGATGCGGGCTTTCCGCCGATCCGCACGGTCTTTTCCGCGATCTTCAGAGCCTCCGGGCCGCTGACGCGCACGATGCCGATGCCTGCCTCCGTCATTCCGCTGGAGATCGCGGCTATAGTATCATCGTCTCTGTATTGTTTCATTGTAAAAAACTTCCTTGAAAACAAGCGCTTTGACGCAAATCCGACTGCTTCAGACACGCTCGAGCCGGCCTACTAAGCTCGCAAGCTCGCTAAGGGGCCGGCATGCATCGCACGTAAGTGCCTGCTTCGCAGTCTCTAAGTGCTCATAGCGAGCTTGGCGCTTGGTCGTAGCGGTACTAAACTCAGGCTGCGCAAAGCTTGCCTTCGTTATACCCCTTCGGGGCACGCGAGTACCGACGAGTCGCGACAGTCTTCAGCAGTTTCGAATTTGCGTCTTCAGCGTTCTTTGATCCTTATAAAAACAGGCTGTACAAACCGTCGGGTTTGAGCAGCCTGAATTGCGTTGGTCCGGGATCAGTCCTCGTCGTTGTAGCGGTTTCCCCTGCCGGAATACCGGTCGTTCTTCTTTAAAGAGACGACCACGTGGCGGTAGGGCTCCTCCCCTTCGCTGCTGGTGATCACGTAACGGTCGTTCTGCAGCGTGCTGTGGATGATCCGGCGCTCGTAGGGGTTCATGGGCTCCAGGTCCATGGACCTGCGGGTCCTCTTGACCTTCTTCGCGATGTTGAGGGCCAGGTTCTCCAGGGTCTCCTTGCGGCGCTCCCGGTAGTTTTCAATGTCCAGCTTGACGCGGATATAGGAATCGCTGTACTTGTTCACGGCCAGGCCGGTCAGGTACTGCAGGGAGTCCAGCGTCTGGCCGCGCTTGCCGATCAGGATGCCCATGTCGTCGCCGATCAGGTCGATGGACATTTCCGCGGCGTCCTCGTCGTAGACGATCTGGGTCTCCACTTCCATGTTCAGGGTGGCAAATACGCCGGATAAAAACTCTTCCGCTACGCCTTCCAGCGTAAATTTCTTCTTGGCCCGGATCACGGCGGGGCGGCTGCCGATGCCGAGGATCCCGGCGCTTCCTTTCTCGACGACCTCGTACTCCAGCATGTCGCTGGTAATGCCAAGATCCGCCATGGCGTCCGCAACTGCGGCGTCCACGGTCTTCGCGGTATATTCCTTAAATTCCATAAAACGTCCTCTTAATTCTTATGTCTCTCGTTGTAGTCCCGGACCATGTTGGCCTTGGATGCCAGGCTGCCGGAAGAACTGCCGGCCTTCTGGTTGTAGTAGTCCGTGGACTGGCGGATGCCCTGCGCGCGCTTTTCTGCCTCGGTGGCCGCTTCCTCTGCGGACTTCACAGGGGTGTTCAGCTTCTTGGTGTTGACGGCCGCGTTCTGATTGATGGGCGGCAGACCTTTTTTGGCGCGCTTCTTGTTGGTCTTTTCGATGTTGGCCTTGATCAGGTCCTCCATCGGGATCTTGTCATAGTAACGGTTGATGAAGTACTGCTGGATGATCATCACCAGGGACTGGATCACCCAGTAGAAGCCCAGGAATGCCGGCAGGCTGATGCAGAAGAACAGGGAGATGAACGGCATCATGTAGTTCATCATCTTCATGCTTCCGCCCGCAGGATTGTCGCCGCTCTGCTTCGGCTGCATCATCTTGGATGAGAAGTAGGAGAGGATGCCGGCCAGCAGGGGGATGATGATGGCGGGCTGGATCTTCCAGCCGGGGGCCTCCATCAGGTTGATGCCGAAGAGGTTGTACATGCGGCTGATCTGATCCGCCGTGTAGTTGGCCATCTGCGGCACGTAGTTGGGCATGTTGTAGATGACGGGGTACAGACCGAACAGCAGCGGCAGCTGGATCAGCGAAGGCAGGCAGCCCGCCGACATGGAGGTGCCGTACTTGTCATAGATGGCCTGCTGCTCCGAGCGCATCTTGCCCATGGAGATCTGGTCTCTCTTGCCCTCGTATTTTTTCTGCAGCGCCTGGATCTCAGGCGTCATCAGGGCGTTGATCTTGGTGAACCTCTGCTGCTTGATGGTAAGCGGGAGCAGAAGCATCTTGGTAACGATGGTGAAGACGACGATGCACAGCGGCACCATTCCGCTCACGACGCCCATGGCGGCCAGCACGATGAAGATGCCCTGCATGATAAAGCCGAAGACCCACGCGATCTGCTTGATCACGGGCCAGCTGCCGAATCCGCCGGTGGTGGTGGAAGGGGTCGCTGCGGCCGCGGTGGTCTCTGCGGCAGCTTCTGTGTCAAATAAAAATCCTAATTTCATTCATTCCTCCAAAGCCGTTTTACGGTACGGGGTCATATCCGCCCTTCGAGAACGGATTGCAGCGGAGTATCCTCCAGCCTGCCAGAGCACTGCCTTTTAACGCGCCGTGCTTTTCAATTGCCTCTATCGCGTAGCAGGAGCAGGTGGGGTAATACTTGCAGCAGCCGTAACGCTTGCGCGGCGAGATCGCTTTCTGGTAAAAACGGATCAGTCCAATCAATAACTTTTTCATAACTCCTGCAGCTGCAGCCGCCTTATCAGGTGGAGCACTGCGCTCTCCAGTTCCCTGTAGGTGCTTTCCGCGGCGCCCTTCTTGGCGACTGCTACGATATCCGATCCGGACCTGATCGATGAGATATTCAGGCGGAATATCTCTTTCAACTGTCTTTTTACCCTGTGTCTTACGACACTGTTTCCGACTTTTTTGCTGACGGATATGCCGATCCGTCCCTCAGGATCCTGGCCTCTTTCCAATACGTACATGACGAGAAGTCGATTCCCGTAAGATCTGCCCTGCCGGTAGACCCGTCCAAAATCCTCTGATTTTTTCAATGACAGAAATTGTTCCATAAATGAAGATAGACCACATGAGATGCGGCCTATGCTGAAAGAACTTTTCTTCCCTTTGCTCTTCTGGCTGACAGGACCTTGCGGCCGCCTAAAGTCGCCATTCTGGCACGGAAGCCATGAACTCTCTTGTGAACTCTCTTCTTGGGCTGATACGTCATTTTCATGATGCGGTTCCTCCTTTCCCGGGATGGCACCGATCCCACGCGGTCCAGGCATTGTTCGACCTTGTGAAATGAATGCTTCTCCTATTGATCGCTTTGAAAATAGCATTCCTATTATATAGAGGAGGACCATGTTCGTCAAGCCTATTTTTGACATCGGTTTTTGCCCCAAGATGTCGTAGCTGCGCGGTTTTTAGCGTCTATTTATAGTAGTGCGGGCGTTCCCTGACGCCGGCCGCGATTGACCCGGCGGGGGAGAAGATGATATATTATCTATATCGAAAGGACGAAGATACTGCCTTGAAACTGACGGAATTTGAAAAATCGATGCTGAAGGGCGAGATGGGCGAGGGCGTGCGCGCCGCCATGGAGATCGTGGTGCAGCTGGGAGAACTCTACGGAGCCGAGCGGCTGCTTCCCATAAGCTGCGCCCATATCGATGCGGCCGCCTATACGACGGTCTGGGAAGCCGGTTCCGATTTCGTGGAATTTCTGGCGGATCACGGCGCCCGGGTGGCGGTCCCCACTACCATCAATCCCGTCTCCAGGGACATCCGGAACTGGAAGGCGCTGGGCGTCAGCGAGGCCTTTGCCGAAAAGAGCCGGCGGCTGGAAGACGCCTACCTGCGGATGGGTGTGATCCCCACCTGGACCTGCGCACCTTATCAGGACGGCAGCGTCCCGGGGTTCGGGGAGACCGTGGGCTGGTCCGAGTCCAATGCCGTAAACTACGTAAACTCCGCCATCGGCGCGAAAAGCGAACGGCTGCCGGATCTGGCGGACGTCTGCTGCGCCATTGTGGGACGGGTCCCGGAATACGGCGCTTATCTTGAGAAGAACCGGGGCGGCGATCTGCTGTTTTCGCTGCAGGGTTTTGACGATACCTGGTTTTCGGACAGCATGGACTACGCCCTGCTGGGCTATTACGTGGGAGAGGCCGCGGGCAGCCGCGTTCCCGTCGTGGAGGGCCTTCCGGAAACGGCAGGCCCGGATGACGTCAAGGCCTTTTCCGCCGCGGCGGCCTCCGGCGGCGCCGTCTGTAAATTCCATCTGGTGGGGATCACTCCCGGGGACGATACCGTCCCCCGGGCCTTCGGGGAAAAACCCATTCCCGCTCCCATCGCCGTCCGGCCGGAGTAGCTGCTGGAGACAAAAGAAAAGCTCTCCACCGCCCGGGGAACTGCCGCGGACATGGTGCTGCTGGGCTGCCCCCATGCCAGTTTCGCGGAGCTGTCCCGGACTGCCGCACTGATCAAAGGCAAAAAGGTCTCGGAGCAGGTGGATCTCTGGATCATGACCAGCAGGGCCCAGTACCGGCTGGCCGAAGAGAGCGGCGCCGCGCGGATCCTGGAGGAAGCCGGCGCGGTGATCCTCTGCGACACCTGCCTGATGGAGATGGACGAGGGCACCGGAAGATGGGCCGGCAAAAACGTGGTCACCAATTCCGGCAAGGCGGCCCAGTATGCCCCTTCCATCAACGGCGTCCGCATCTTCATGGCCTCGCTGAAGGAGTGCGTAAACGCGGCGGTAAGCGGAGTCTTTCAAAAGGAGGTCCGCCATGGAGATCCGTGATTTCCGCGTCATCGTTTCCGGCGCCGTTTCGGCCGAAGCGGTGTTCTCCGACGTGCCCCTGTGCTTCTGGGGCGGCGTGGACCCGAAGACCGGCCTGGTCACCGACGTTCACCATCCGCTGCTGGGGCAAAGCATTTCCGGAAAGATCCTCTGCATCCCCTGCGACCGGGGCTCCTGTTCCAGTTCCGGCGTGATGCTGGAGATGATCCGAAACCGGACCCATCCCGCCGGGATCGTCTGCATGGAGGCCGAAGCCGTTCTGGCTTTAGGGCCGCTCATCGGGGAGAAGGTGTATCAAAGGAGCATTCCGATCCGCACCGTGCCGGAAAAAGAGTATAAAGATCTGCGGCATGCACATATTATTACTTTTACGGAGGACTCCATTCTGGTCTTTGAGTAACTGTGGAAAAAGGCAAATTTTTGTGTAAAAATCTTTCCACATATCCACAATCAAAATGTGACTGTTTTTCGTCGTTTTTTTGTGATACTCAAAGAATTCACCAGTTTTCCCCAGGATTATCCCCCTATTTATCCACAGTCTGTGCATAATTTGTTTATAACTTTCTGTGAATTTTCTTTCTGCTTGAATTTTATCCACAGATGTAGTATACTATTTCCATCTTTGTGTTTGGCAGGAATGGAACTATGTCACCGAATGAAAACAAATTACTGACCATACAGCAAAACTGGGATACCATCATCCAGACCATCATTCAGGATATGGAACTGACGCCCACTTCCTACAACCTCTGGCTGCTTCCGCTCAAGCCCGCCGCCTTTGAAAACGGCACGCTGACGGTCCTGTATCCGGGGGAGGAATTCGCGCGGCACATCATCGAAAAGAAGTACAGTTTCATCCTGCAGAGCGCAGTAGAAGCCCTGATCGACGGCAAGTGCCGGATCCAGATCGTCACTGCCCTGGAGGAACCGGCAGCCCCGCGCCGCCAGGTCCAGAGCAATCTGAATCCCCGCTACACCTTCGACACCTTCGTTGTGGGCTCCGGAAACCGCATGGCCCACGCGGCGGCGCTGGCAGTGGCGGAATCGCCTGCCTCCGTCTACAATCCGCTGTTCATCTACGGCGGATCCGGACTTGGCAAGACGCACCTGATGCAGTCCATCGTGCACTTCATTCTGGAGAAGAATCCGGAGATGAAAGTCATTTACGTGAGCTCCGAGCAGTTTCTCACCGACCTGGTCGACTCGATCCGCAACAAAGAAAACGACGACGCCTTCCGCAGCAAATACCGCAGCGTCGACGTGCTGCTGATCGACGACATCCAGTTCATCACCAGCAAGGACAGGACCCAGGAGGAGCTCTTCCACACCTTCAACGCTCTCTATGACGCCAAGAAGCAGATCATCATCTCCAGTGACCGCCCTCCGAGAGAACTGGACTCGCTGCCGGAACGTCTGCGTTCCCGCTTCGAGTGGGGCCTGACCGTGGACATCACTTATCCGGATTACGAGACCCGCATGGCCATCCTCCGCAGCAAGGAGGAAAGCGAAAACTACAGCATCGACAATGAGGTGATCAAATACATTGCCACCAACATCCGGTCCAACATCCGTGAACTGGAAGGCGCGCTGACAAAGATCGTGGCGTATTCACACCTTATTAATAAGGAAATAACTCTGGCCCTGGCTGAAGAGGCGCTGAAGGACCATATCTATCCCAACCGGGAGGACGTGATCACGCCGGAGCGCATCATCGCCGTGGTAGCGGAACATTTTGAATTGAAAACGGAGGACCTCTCTTCCGAGCGCCGCAACAAGGAAGTGGCCTACCCCAGGCAAATTGCCATGTACCTGTGCTGCAATCTGACCAACGCTTCCCTTTCCAACATAGGAAAAGCGCTGGGAAAGAAGGACCACACCACCGTGATCCACGGCCGGGACAAGATCGCGAAGGAGATCGAAGAGAATCCTTCCCTCAAGAATACGATCGAAGTTTTGAAGAAAAAACTCTCTCCCGGTTGACAGACTGGGGAAAAGTCTGTGAATGGCTGTTGATGGTCCCGGCGTCGGGAATACCCTCGGAAAGGCAGCGTGGAAAACCAGGTGTTTTTACACAGGCCGGAAGGCCGGTTTTCACAGGGTTATCCAAAGCGGAAAACCACGCAGCCATCGGACGCGGAACGCCGTTTCCACAAATTCACAGACCCTACTACTACTACAACTATATAAATATATCAGATAATCAAATTACAAGAAGGAGCCGTAAGGAAAGGAGATATCCACCATGAAGTTATCATTTGCAAAACCCGACCTGATCGAGCCGATCAACATCGTCTCAAAGGCCGTTTCTACCAGGACCACCATGCCGATCCTCACCTGCATTCTGATCGAGGCTGAGGAAGGAAAGATAAAACTGACCGGCAACGACATGGAGATGGCCATCGAGACCGAAGCCGAAGGCATCATCTATGAAGCCGGGGTGGTGGCAGTAGACGCCAGGCTGTTTGCCGAGATCATCCGCAAGCTCCCGGACGGCGACATCTACCTGGAACAGGAGAACGACAAACTGAATATCTCCTGCGCAGGCTCCCACTTTTCCATTCCTGTCCGCGGCGGAGAAGAATATGTAAAGCTTCCTGCTTCCGAGAGCAAGGATTACATCGTCACTTCCGAATTCATTCTGAAGGCGATGATCAATCAGACGCTGTTCTCCATCTCGGCCAACGACAACAACAAGCTGATGACAGGAGAGCTCTTCGAAATCAAGAACGATCAGCTGAAGATCGTCTCTTTGGACGGGCACCGCATTTCCATCCGCACGGAAAAACTGGCGGAATCCTATGGCAGCAAGCAGGTGATCGTCCCCGGCAAGACCCTGGGCGAGCTTTCCAAGATCCTGCCCGGCGAGACGGACAAGGACGTTTACGTCTTCTTCGGAAAGAACAACATCACTTTTAAGTTCGGCAAAACGGTGATGCTGTCCCGCCTGATCGACGGGGAGTATTTCAAAGTGGACAAGATGATCTCCGACGATTACGAAACGAAGATCGTGGTGAACCGCAGGCAGATGCTTTCCTCCATCGACCGTTCCAT